>JAOQAJ010000015.1 GCA_025963675.1 Segetibacter sp. | reverse complement strand
TTTTTAGAATTGCACGACAATTTTCAAGCGGATCTATATGGCCGAAGTTGTGCCATAAGCCAAGAGAAACAGCGGAAAGCTTCACACCACTACGACCACATCGACGATATTCCATCGATTGGTAACGAGCATTATTAGGTACATAAGTCATAATCGCAAAAAGTTTATAAATAATTTTATTTGAAGAAAGACAGCATGTAAGAATAAAAATTGATACCGATACCCGAACCGCACCAACCTAAATACCTGCTGTTACCGCTTTCAATTTTGCCAAAGCAGTTTTTGCTACAACTAAAGCATCCTGGGCGTAGTAGTTTTTATTGAAAACCTCAACCGATAAAATTAATGGTTTCTCTCTTTTTACAAGCGTTTGCAAAATTCTTTTAATTGGGGCAACACCGTCTCCGGGATATATTCTATCTGCATCTGTGCTCGTAGCAGGTGTCAGGTTGGACGGATAGTCATTCATGTGAAAAATTTCAAGTGATGCGGGATTGATTAGCGGCAAGGTCTCAAGGCTTGAGCCACCTTTGTAAAGGTGAAAAATATCAAGCAACACTTTAGCAGACGAATGACCTGACTCCAGGGCAACATATGCTACTTCGCTTACCCGGCTTAAGTTTTTTGAATGCCCCCACATTTCCAGTTGTGGTACTACACCTGTCTTATCTCCAAGTTCAAGTATGGCCCTATATCGTTCTGCTGCTAACTTTAAATCTAACCCGGCGATATTTGTAGCACCTACGGGCGGCGCTGCTGTTCTTTTACATCCTATTTGTGCAAGCATGTCCATTTCACGCTTCATTTGCTCGAGTCCTTCTTTTCGCTTTGCATCGTCGTCTATGATCCAGGGCGCAAAACCAATTAAATTTTCAACCTTGATTCCTAAATCATCCAATCGTTTTTTAGCATCTTTCAGCGTGCCTCCCTCTTTCAGGTAAGTTTGCAATGAGTCAATCCAGATTTCTGCTGCTCTAAAACCGGCTTTTGATGCGATTTCCAATTCTTTTACAAACCCCAGCTTATGGCCACGGATGGTAGCCATATTAATGCAATAGATAAATGAGGCTGCAGTTTTTTTAGGAGGTTGAGCATGAGTTACATCAGGCAAAAAAGGCAGGGCTGCTGTAGCACTTAATGACTTAAGGAGATTTCGTCTGTTCATCATGGCAATGTAGGAAGTAGTTATGTGGTTAAAAAAATGACTGTTTGAATTTTCAATGGCAAAAGATCAATTTGCCTGGTTACAATTCAAATTGGTTACAATACTATTACTTTTCCACTAACCTTGCTTCGATTATAGGTTTACATCATTTTAAAAAATTTCCATCTGCGACAAAAACCTTCGCACCGTCGTTGCTAATAAGCTGCTGGCTGCTGGCGTTATTAGAAACGTGGAAGGTGTTTCCTGCCGTTATTGAATGAATGTTATGATCATCAAGCTCTATTTCAAAACGAACCGGAAATACAATAAACAATGTGTCCTTTTTGACAAAAATGATCAGCTTCATAATTTAAAGAATATTCAATTTGCCTCAGTTTTATATCTCCGAGATCAAGTGACTTAATGAACGCTGTTCCGGTAGTTCCCTTTTTTTCGAGTATAGTAAGAACATTCCAGTGGGTTACAGAAAAAGGTATTTTGGTAGAAGGCATTAGATTGGACTTTTAAAGACAGAAGTTACTGATTGATAAAAGCAGCGTATAGAAAAAAGAGTACAAGTGAGTGACACAACGATGTTGAGAAAAGTTATTAAGTTCGCTACCAAATCGTTTTTCGACCCTTTTTAATAATTATCGTAAAAGCTCCAATACAACCGCCGTTTTAGCCGGCAATTTCAATAGCGATAAATTGTTTACCGTTTCTCCGGTCATTACATTTCGTGCCTTTGTAAAGCCTTTCATTCGCTCTTCAAAACGGCTCGTTTCTACGTTTGAATCTTTATCGTTGGTATTAGTTGCTACCGCAATAGTTTTGTTATTATCATACCTGAAGTATACATACACGCCTTCATTTGGTACATATTGCATAAGCTTGCCTGAGTGTAATGCGGCTGTGTTTTTTCGATAATTTGCCAGCTTCTTCACATACTCGAAAGCCTCATTTTCCTTTTTGCTTCGACCCTTAGCGGTAAATTTATCATCCCTGTCTCCGGGAAACCCCCCGGGAAAGTTTCTCCTTACCTCGGCATCACTTGGGTTCCTCGTATTTTTCATCAATATCTCAGTACCATAATACCACGACGGAATTCCACGCGTAGTAAGTAACCAGGTGATACCCATTTTATACTTTTCAAAATCTTCCCCTATCATCGACAAGTAACGATCCATGTCGTGGTTGTCAAGTGAGGTCACCAGTTTCATCGGGTCAGCATATACACCATCCTGCGACAATGTCTGGTACAGTTTACTTACGCCTTCATCCCAGCCAAACTTTTGTTTCAGCGCATCGACCATTGCATAGTTCAAAGGGAAATCAAGCGTACCGGGAAGATTGCTTTTAAACGGAAAATTTATATTGCTTTTTACAAAATAAGAAAGTGCATATGGATTAGAAGCAACGGTTTCACCAAAAATGTGCATGTTTGGATATTCGGTTAAAAGCGCCTGGTTGCAACGATTCATAAAAGCAGGATCGTTGTACTTGTAAGTATCAATTCGCCATGCGTCTACATTAAACATTTCTGTAGACCATATTGCATGTTGAATTAAATAATTGGCGAGGTAAGGATTTCTCAAATTTAAATCGGGGAGAAACGATGTAAACCAGCCGTCCAGCAAAAGCTTTCGATCGATTGCTGCACTATGGGGATCAGCAAGCGCTTGTTCTTTATGGGTCGTTCCGGTATATGCAGGCCAGTTGTTGAACCAGTCTTTTGTGGGTTGATCTTTATACATCCAGTGCTCGTCGCTTACGTGATTATAAACCGCATCCTGGATCAGCTTAATGCCATGCTGATGAAGCGTTTTTGAAAATTGGATATAGGCTTCGTTACCACCAAAACGACGATCAACTTTATAATGATCTGTAAAGTGATAACCGTGATAACCTGCCTGCATACGATCGGGCGCTTCCTGTTTCAATTGTTCGTCATTTTCAATAACGGGAGTCGGCCAGATAGCAGTAACCCCCAATTCGTGCAAATAATTGAGGTGATCGGTGATACCTTTCAAATCGCCGCCGTGGCGCAGAACAGGATTGTTAGCGTCAGCTTGGGGATCCGCCATATCAGCAAATTTATCATTGGTTGTATCGCCATTTGCAAAGCGATCTGGCATGACGAGGTAAATAAAATCCGCTGTTGTAAGTCCCGTTCCTTTCGGCTCCCTGTTGCGCGTCCTTAGTACATATGGCCGTTTGATAGTTTGAGAACCAGCCTTGCCAATGACCGTAAATGTACCAGCCTTGGCACTTGCAGAAATGCTTAGGTCAAGGAAAGCATAATTAGGATTTTGAACTTTACTTGTTTTTATCAGTTTAACTCCAGTATAGTCGATTGAGTAGTTTAAGGTTCCGGCGTTTGGTCCATAGACCAATAATTGCACATTTGGATTCTTCATTCCTACCCACCAATTGGTCGGGTCAATTCTTGTTATTGCGGCAGGGTTTTGCGCATAAATATTTACAAAAGCAAGAAAACAAGTGAGCAGGGCCAGCACATTCTTCATTCAGGTATGATTAAAATTTTCAAGATACGCGTGATCAAAAATAAGTGCAATATGTAAGAATGGCGAATGATTTGCATAGTAACAGTTTTTTCATTTTTACAAAATCAATCAGTAAAACGCATGCAACATATAGATTGGGAAAAAATTTTAATGCCTGAGGCACCCCTATTGGAAATTGTGGTAAGAGGAACGCTAACCTACCTGTCGCTGTTTACGCTGCTACGAGTTATACTTAGAAGGGAATCAAGTAATTTGGGAATAACTGATATGCTGGTTATTGTGTTGATAGCAGACGCATCGCAAAATGCTATGGCAGGAACATATAATTCAGTTGCTGACGGGGTTATTTTAGTTGCAGTTATAATAGGGTGGAGTTACATTCTCAATTGGCTAAGCTTTAATTTACCTTTTTTTGAAAGGCTCATAAGTCCGCGAAAACTGCTTTTGGTCGATAAAGGGAAAATGGTAAAACGGAACATGAGAAAGGAATTGATAACAGACGAAGAGCTAATGACCGAAGTCAGGAAAGCAGGATTTTCCACGCTCGAACAAATTAAAGTGGCATTCATGGAAAGTGACGGTAGCATTAGTGTTGTCGAAAAAAACAAATAGTTGGTTAATCTGTAATAAAGAAATTAAGACAATCATCCTCCGGCTGGATGTGGTTGATGGCAGACAATTCCACACTTTGAAAAAAAAGTTCCTAATTCTTCCTGCCAGTTTATCTTTTGATCATTTTTTTCAGGAAGTTATTTGTGTACCCGTCAACATCATTTCAAGTAAACATTGTTGCGTCGCACTCTTGTACTTGCAATTATATATGCTGCTTTTTTACAATTCTGGCCTATCAACGTTTGCCATAAAACGAGAAGCCGGCGGCAGCTTTTATTCAGCCCCTCGTCATCCTAATAATTAATATCGGTGTTTTTTCGATCATTTTTTCTATTGAAAGAAATAATATCTTGCCATTGAATTGTAGAGCATGAGTAGGTAGTTTACCACCTGGCCGAATACGATAAGCTACTGACTCTTTGAAATCGAATTAATTTTTACCGTAACTTCTTTAGAAAATACAAACTTCAGCCATATGAATAATTTTAATAACGATCGGCGCCGATTTCTTAAAGGTGCCGCTGCAACACTTGCCTTAACAACCTTAGGTTCCAGCGGTATGGGTTTTATTTATGCTCCTGATAAAAGCTACCGTGTTGCTTTAATCGGAACAGGATGGTATGGAAAAAGCGACCTCTTTAAATTGATCCAGGTGGCACCGGTAAATGTGGTGGCGCTTTGCGATGTAGACAAGAATCAATTATCAGAAGCCGGCAAGATGGTTAGCCAACGCCAGAAGTCCGGAAAGGTCCCTCGTCTTTATAGCGATTACCGGAAAATGCTTACAGAAAACCAGTTGGATATTGTTTTGATTGGTACCCCTGATCATTGGCATGCTCTTACCGCTATTGACTCAATGAAAGCCGGAGCGCATGTATATGTTCAAAAGCCAATCAGTGTAGATGTGATTGAAGGCGAGGCAATGGTTGCTGCTGCACGAAAGTATAATCGTGTTGTACAAGTGGGAACCCAAAGAAGAAGTACTCCCCACCTGATAGATGCGAAGAAAAATATAGTTGATGCAGGACTGTTAGGTAAAGTGTCACATGTAGAAATGTGCTGTTATTACCATATGCGTAACAATGGTAATCCTGCTACGCAGCCAGTTCCTGATTTCCTTGATTACGAGATGTATGCAGGCCCGGCCCCTCTTCTTCCTTATGTTGGTTTACCTCACCGTGGAGGATGGCGCTCACGAATGGAATATGGAAATGGAATCGTAGGCGACATGTGCATTCATATGTTTGATGCAACAAGATGGATGCTTGGACTAGGATGGCCAAAAAAAATCAGTTCAACCGGGGGCATTTACATAAATAAAGGAACAAGATCAAATATTGCTGATACTCAGTCCGCTTTATTTGAATATGACGATCTCAATTGTCTCTGGCAGCACAGAACCTGGGGCACAGCATCAGATCCTGACTTCCCTTGGTCATTTAAAATTTACGGCGACAAAGGAACGCTGCAGGCCGACGTTTATAAGTACAAATTTATTCCCGACGGCAAAGGCGAAAAAATCAATAAAGATGCCGTGTACGAAAAAGAAAAGTATCCTGAGGATCTTACTGAACCAGGAATCGAAATTCATACGGCTCCTGCAACAAGAGGCCACATGCTTAACTTTTTAAATGCTATTGAAACCAAAACCCGTCCGGTTGCAGATATTGAAGAAGGACACATATCAACTGCAAGTTGCATTTTAGCGAACTTATCTATGAAAACCGGAAGACCGGCAGTATATGATCCAAAGAAACGTATAGTTGTTGGAGATCCGGAAATGACAGCACTTTTAAAACGTCCTTATCGCCAACCGTGGAAACATCCTGATCCAACGAAAGTATGATGACGTTTAAGGAAGTTATCTTGGGGAATACTTATCGAATTTGAAAAAAAGTTCAATAAAAGATCAAACTGAGAGACATTAAAAAGCCGGGATTAATTGGGGCTTTTTAATGTCTCTCAGTTTCCTATGGTGTCACTCTTTATTATTTTCATACATCGGTTTGGCTACCTGCAGATCCTTTTTTCTTAGCCAGCCTTTTGATGTCTGCCCTAAATGATTCTTAAATACAACGTACACAAAATCATTTTTCTCATCTAACGGCTTAATTGAAGCATACGAATTATTCCAATGATTTATGAAGGCTTTTCTGCGAGTTCGTTCGTTTGGTTGGGTATAGAAATGGGCTCTTGATTTTACCTTATACACATTGTTGGCAGCGGATAGTTCTTTAGGTTCTACTTGATTAGCCGATTTTTTTGGTTCTACCCGATTAGCAGATTTTGTCCCCTCTTCCTTTTTGGCAACAACCTCTGGTTCATCTGCTTCCTTAGTAACTGCAGGAGTCCCGGCTATTTCAGTGTAAGTATTTACAACAGTAGTATCTGAACTTTGTGCTTTCGCCGGATGGCTCTCAGCCAGGTCAACAAACTCTATTGTTTCAGGCTGTACCTCTTCACTCTGAAAAAATACAAAGTAAGAAATAACCATAATACTAAATAGCGTGCAGGCAACAATTGCTTGCTTTATCCTCTTTATAGTTCTTCTTTGCTTATAGCGTCCCTGGTACATCCTTTATCAAAAGCAAAAACCTTACCAGTAGCTTTAATTCTTTACATATTAATAGCTAATTAGCAGATTGTTATACCAGTTCTCTTTCAACTGCAACTGGGGCAAGGCGAATGGAAGTGCTTGACTGGCGAGACAAGTTTTCGCAATTACACAGCATATTCCCCCATTCTTGCCCGTAAAAGAAATAGCCTCGCAAATCGTTGATTTACAAGGCTACTTTTTCTTCTCTGTGGTGTGAGCACAACCAGTATGGGTGATCCGCTAATTTTATTCACCAAGATGCAGACGATGCTTTAGATGCTTTTATAGGCAGTTTATGAATATTGCCGGTGTTACGACAATCGAAAACTACTTTTAAAGTACTTGGACGATTGAAATTTTTACTATCGGACGAAGGGTGTGAATTTAATATCTAAAAGTTTAAATGTGAGATTTACAAGAAATGCTTTGCCGAATTTGGTACGGAAATTTTAAAAGTTGTTCCTGCTCCATAACTAGATTTAACTTCTATTTCTCCTCCGATACGCGTTAGTGCTTCTTTTACAATATATAATCCGATGCCTAAACCTGTTACGCTATTGTTACTTCTGAAAAACATCTGAAAGATATTATTGACGTGCTCTTCAATAATTCCTACACCATTATCTTCAATTACGATTTCCGCTTCTTCCTCATTGACAGTGATAGATAACTTAACACAAGGATTGGATTCTTGAGGTTTCTGGTATTTAACAGCATTTGAAAGTAAATTGTCCAGGATTACAGAAAGTCTGAAAGTATCTGTTTGAAATTCTGTCATCTGGTTTAACGTAAAAGTAAATTTGATAGCAGGGTTTTGGAGACGTAAAACCTCTATACTGGCGTCAGCCAAAGCTGTAAAGTTTATTGTTTCGACGGCTTTATCAACTTTTTTGCTTCGGTAATACTCAATAACTTTAATGGTGAAAAAATCCATTTTCTTTACGCAAGTCTCAATCATGCCCATATATCCATTAGGGTCAACGACAGAGTTTTCCATTTGTGCGAGGCTTAACACTCCCATTATTGATGCAAGGGGAGATCTTAAATCGTGAGAAGTACTATAAACAAATCTGTTTAATTCATCATTTGCTCTCTCTAACTCTTCAACTTTATTTTTCAGCTTTAATCTTGTACTATAAATTTCATATGCGTTATTGATAGTAGTTTGCAGTTCAAGAGTATCCCACGGCTTCTTTACATACCTGAATATTTGTCCCTTGTTTATAGCGGCAATAACAACTTCTATATCGGCATAGCCAGTTAACAAAATGCGTATCGGGTTAGGATGAACTTTTCTAACTATATCAAAAAATTCTACTCCCGTAGATTGCGGCATTCGTTGATCAGCTATTATAACATGTACCTTTTGTTCATTCAAAATACTTAACGCCTTGGCGGCGGATGTAGCAGTAAATATTTCATACTGGCGCCTAAAACCGGCCTTAAATGCGGAAAGATTCTCTTCCTCATCATCTATATATAAAATCGAAATTTTGGTACTATTTAAAAGCATGAAGAACAAAAATTATAGTAACGCGTAATTAAAAGCGAGTAGGGTGATTTGAACTATTATTTTCATTATCGAACGCGGCCTTTTCTT
>JAOQAJ010000010.1 GCA_025963675.1 Segetibacter sp. | reverse complement strand
AACAGGGTTGAAATAAGTTCATTCAAAGTTGATCGCGAATAAACCACGACCGAGTTTTTTAAACTTAGAGAAACTCATTTTCGCGGATTAGATAAACGGAAAAAGAGATGCACTTATTAAAGTGTTAGTATCAATGACAATTATCATGAAGCTTTATCATGTTCTGCAAGAATTTCATTTAAAATCTCTTCTGTAAGTCCTCTCTCTTGTGCCTTTTTGCTTATTTCATCTACTATCAACTTGTCCTGGAGACATTTTTCGTACTGATTTAATCAGGTTTTCTTCGCGTTCATTTTCTATAGTTAACATAACGTTTATAAGTCTTGACAATTAATAACTTTCGAATTATTTCTGATAAAACATCCATCCCTACTCGGCCTTTCTCCTTTTCTTCTCCCCACCTTTACTTCTACTCTTAGCAGGTTGTTTAATTTTTATTTTTAGTGAATTGTCTTCATTCAGTTGTTCATCAACTTCAGGTTTCAGTATCCAATCAAAATCGAGCTGGCGCTTCGCTAAATTTGCTGAAACCACTTTTATGTAAACCTTGTCTCCCATTCTAAACCTTCGTCCGCTTCTGCGTCCTACCAGGCTATAATCCGACTCAACTAAACGGAAATCGTCATAATCAGAAAGGCCATTTATTGACACCAGTCCTTCGCATTTATGTTCAACAGTTTCGACCCAAAATCCAAAACCCGACACCCCGCTGATCACTCCTAAAAATTCCTCTCCTATATGTTCTTTTAAAAATTCTACCTGTTTATATTTGTTGCCGGCCCTCTCGCAATCCATGGCACTGCGCTCCATCTCACTGCAATGTTTGCATTTCTCTTCCATCTTTTTATCGAAGACGGGCGCACCTTCCAGGCAGCTTTCTAAAACCCGGTGAACCATCACATCAGGATATCGACGGATAGGTGAAGTAAAGTGACAATAATACTCGAACGATAAACCATAGTGACCTATGTTATCAGCAGAATAAACTGCTTTAGCCATAGTACGTATACCTAATGACTCAAGTACATGTTGTTCAGGCTTTCCTTTCACCGCCTCGAGCATTCCATTAAAACTGGAAGCAATTTTTTCCGGTGTCGATGTATCGAACTTATGACCATATTTTGCGGCAAAAGCTATAAAAGGTGTCAACTTCTGCTCATCCGGAACATCGTGAATTCTATAAGGAAAAGGCACTTCCTTTTTATTTACTTTCACTTTAGACACATACTCAGCCACTGTTTTATTCGCAAGCAGCATAAACTCTTCAATCAACTGATGAGCTTCCTTACTTTCTTTTACGACAATGCCTATAGGTTTTCCTTTTTCATCCAACTTAAAGCGGACTTCTGTTGATGAAAAATTGATCGCTCCTTCATTAAATCTTTCAGCCCTGAACCCCTGAGCAAGTTCATTCAACAGCAGAATTTCTTCACTATTGATGCCTTCCTTATTTTCTATTATCTCCTGTACATCTTCATAGGAGTACCGGTGATCACTATGTATCACAGTTCTGCCTAACCAAAAGTCTTTTACATTGCCTTTTGAGTTTATTTGAAAAACTGCCGAAAATGTAAGCTTATCTTCTTTTGGCCTTAATGAACAGAGTTCATTTGAGATTCTCTCCGGAAGCATCGGATTTACTCTGTCGGGAAGATAAACCGAAGTGGCACGTTGATATGCGTCATCATCTAAAATAGATCCGGGAGTTACATAATGACTTACGTCCGCAATGTGCACTCCAATTTCGTATAAGTCTGCCTTCAGCTTTTTTATAGAGATGGCATCGTCAAAATCGCGTGCATCAACCGGATCGATGGTGAACGTAAGTATGTCTCTCATGTCCTTACGCTTCTTTATTTCAGATGCAGATATAACGTCCGGCAATCTCATCGCCTCCTCCATCACATCATCTTCAAAGACCAACGGAAACCCGTTTTCTACCAGGATGCCTTTCATTGCAACATCACTCTCATGCTCAGCTAAAAGTACCTGCACTACCTCTCCTTCCGGTTTTTTATTTGCCGTATCCCATTTTGTTATTTTGGCTAACACCCGATCTTTATCCTTTGCGTCATGTAGCTTATCTAAGGGAATGTATAGATCAGGCATGGGTTTATCTGTATCAGGAATAAAAAATGCAAAATTTGAACTTAGCTGAATATGCCCTATAAATTCACTTTGTTTGCGGGTTATAACTTCTGTTATTCGACCTTCTCTTTTTCCATTATTCAGGTTTTCCCTTGTCACTTTCACTCTAACGGTGTCACCATTTAGAGCAGTATTAAAATCGTTGGGACGAACGAAGATGTCACCTTCCTCACCGCCGGTCACTACGTAGCCTACACCGCTACGGGTTATTTCAAGTACTCCTTTACTTGCTCCTGGTTCATGTTTCTTTCCGCGGGAAGGCTTATCTTTTTTACTCATATTTTTAATTGACTTGATATGTTTTAATAAAAGTATTTACAATGTTATCAAATTGTGTGCCCCTGCCCTCTAGAAACTCGTGTTGAATAGGCAGTACATATAGGTGTTTACGTATTAAAGCATCACTAAACTTAACCAGTCTGACAGCATCTTTTTCTGTGGTTACAATTAATTTTTTCTCCGATTGCATCTCGTCGTACTTCGTCGATATCTCTTTCAAATCATCAATAGTGAAAATATGATGGTCAGAATAAGACAACTGGTAATAGGTTTTAACCTGCTGAACAAGATAGCTTTTCAAAGGTCGTGGGTTTGCAATTCCACAGACAAGCAACACTTCATCTTCTAAGCTAAGAGACCTTTTCTCTTTGGTAATGATGTTGTAAGGCGCAGCATATTTAATTGTAGTAAAGAAGATATGCTGATTAATCGATGGACGTATCTCCTCCCGAACCTTGGTCATCTCTTCAATTGAAATATTTGGGGGGCATTTTGTGACAACAATAATATCAGCTCTTTTATACGATGATCTCTGGTCTCTTAAATCGCCGGTCGGTAAAAAAAAATCCCGGGTAAACAAGTTGCCACAGTCGGTAAGCACTATGTTTAAGCCCGGTTTTATACTTCTGTGCTGAAAAGCGTCGTCTAGTATAATAACTTTCGTTTCCGGCCGGTCATGTAGTAATTGGGGTATTGCAACGATTCTTTCCTCGCCAACAGCTACGGCAACTTCCGGAAATTTTGTATGAAACTGCATCGGTTCATCTCCTATTTCGAGTGCAGTTGTTTCAGCATTTGCCAATGCATATCCTTTGGTCTTGCGTTTATATCCGCGACTTAAAGTGGCTATTTTATAGTGTGTGTGCAATAAATCAATAAGGTATTCAACCATTGGAGATTTACCTGTGCCACCTACCGATAAATTACCAATTCCTATTATTGGCAAATTAAAAGAAACAGATTTGAACATGTTCTTATCGTACAGATAATTTCGAAGAATTACAATTAAGCCATAAATAAGTGAGAAAGGAAAAAGAAGAATTCTAAAAGATTTAAGCAGGTAAAAATTAAAATTCATAAATTTTCTCAGGAGTGATACAGTAATTTAAAGGTACATCAAATTGATTTCTATCCTCAATCTTATCGATCGGTTCGAAATATGAAAAGCCGATCGTAATGACATCTTTCCTGCACTTTTTTAAAAACCTGTCATAAAACCCTTTTCCATAACCCACACGAAAACCTTCTTTATCAAATGCCAGTAGTGGAACAAACACCAGGTCCAGGTCTTCCGCCTCAATCTTTGCTCCTTCTTCAGGCTCGGGTATTCCATATTTATTTTCTACAAAATCAGTTTCGTCGTGTACCACGATCGCTTGCATTTCTTTCGTTTCAAAATCGACTACAGGAAATGCGACTTTTAAATTTGGAATGGAATGTTCAAGATAGCGGGTATATAGAAGTGTATTCATTTCGTTATGATGTTCCAGTGGCCAGTAGCTCATCAACACTTCTATATTGTTATCAAAAGCGATGTTTTGTAATTGTATCAGCAGCAGGTCATCCATCTTCATCCTTTCGGTTGTCGATAGTTCTAATCTTTTCTTTTTATATATTATTCTTAGATCTTTTTTAAACATTCATATGCAGTTATAATCGGAATTAAAATGATGAAAACTTTGTGTGACCGGCACTTGTTTTCTAATTCTTCATTGTTGTGTCACTCCCTTGTACAGCAATTCCTTAGTTCGACCTTTATCTATTTCTGCTATTTTCGATTTAATGGTGAAAAAGGTCGATAAAAGATTTGCCGATGAACGAAATGCGACGCAACGATGTTTTAATAGTGAATCAAAAGTTTGTGTCAAAAAAAACTGAACTTATTAATCGCAGCAATGTGGCCTCAGGGAATTGTCAAATTCGTAAGTCCTATTGCAACTGTCTATTCCGAACCTTCCGCCTCGTCTTCCCCTGATGTGAAAAATGAAAACACAGTAGATCCATAATTGCGTTGAAAACTAAAGCCTGCAAATTTTTCATAATCGTTTCTCGGTGTATGCTCTAAAACGAAATAGCCATTCGGTTCGATGAGCTTTCTTTGAACAATTATTTTCGGTAACTCATCAATGGTACCCAATGCATATGGGGGACCTGCGAAAATGAAATCAAACTTTTCGTTGCAGGTAGACAGGTAAGAAAAAACATCGAGGCGAAGAACTTTATAGTTTTCAACCTTGAGCATTTCCATGTTTTTCTTTATAAAATCGTGCATCACAGCGTCCTTTTCTATGATCGTGAGGTCAGCGGCACCTCTTGAAGCAAGCTCATAACTAATGCTTCCCGTGCCACCAAAAAGATCGAGTGTCTTTATACCGTCAAGCTCGATGCGATGTTGTAAAATATTGAACAACCCTTCTTTTGCGATGTCTGTAGTTGGCCTCGTATGAGGCATGTTTGCCGGGGGACTAATTTTTCTGCCCCGAAAGTCACCTGAAATTATTCTCATAAAGCAAGGTTGAAAAAAGGCGTGAAATAATGAACGGGATGCTCGCTTATATTTTTAATGAGCGCAGAAGCTGGTAACGTTTCAACCGTTACATGCTTAAAGTACTTGATCAATTCTCTGTACAGTTGAAAATCCAAATCGATCATTCCACTGATCTGTAGCCTGAGTGTCTTACTAAACAATTCTAACTGGCGCGTAATGTTCAACAAATAATACAAAACGTCTTCGGGTGTTTCATACGTAAAGGTTTGTATTAGATGGAAAGCGCCGTCTTTCAAAACCGTTACTATTATAAATGAATTATAAAATTGTATGGAGATAACTTCCGGTGGATCTACCGGGCGTTTATACGCAGCTCTGCTGATGATGTTAGAATAGGTATGACGATACGTGGGCTTATGTAGGTGCTGATTTAGATGTTTGTACCAGTCATTTTTTACCCTAAAGACGTTCATAATTCCAGGCTCTATCGGGAGATGTTCAAATTGAATGTTTGCAGAAGCATCCTCTCCAAAAACGAGACTTAGATATTCGGCGGCTATCTCTTTATTAAATTTAAAAATTGGAACGGGAACACAAAATTCGTTATTGATATAAACGTTGGTAGAATTGAAACGTTGGCTAAGAATTGGAGACTGTGCAGCAACGTTGTCAAACAGGTTAGGGAAGTCTAAGGTTTCATCTTCTGCAAAAGAAAACAACTCATATGCTGTTATTGCTTTAGCAGTCTCACTTCTTACGACACACGCTATGTGCGATTTTGCCATTTCTATGACCAATTGGTCATTATCTTCAACTGTAAAATCTTCCACACTATAAATACTGAAACTCTTGTTTGGCATCGAAATGTTATTGCAACTGCAATTATACTAAAAAAACATTCCCTTATTTATTATCAGCCTTCATAATAAATAATAGAATTTTTTATAAATTATGCTTATTGCATTTCAGAAAGCAGTGTTTTGCCTTCTGCTTTTAATGCGATATCGTCGGGAGTTCTTGTCGGAAGTTTGACAAGTTGATTAAGTACAGCAATGGCTTTCGCAGGTTGATTATCGAATTTGTAAGCTTTAGCCAAATCAAGAAAGTTTAAAACAAAGTACGGTTCAAGTGTTTTGCATTTTTCCATGTATGTATACGCCTTTTCAATTGTTGCTTCAGGCATCCCGCCAAACAAAACTTTCATTGCCGCCTTTTTAGTCCACGGCATCGTTAGCATTTGAAAATGCCACTTTCCTAAAACATAATTTGCTTTAGCATGGTTAGCATCTATCGAAAGTGCTTTATCAGCATATGTTTTTATATCCTTTATATGAGCAACAAGCTTTTTATTATCAGTTTCAACCTCAGTTAATTTGCTTGCGGCAAAAGCACGAACATAATTAGCATCTGTACTGTTGGGATTTACTGCCAGCGCTTTATCGGCATAGTCTTTTGCCTTCTCATAATAATCCTGCTTTACTTTTTTATCAGTTTGTCTGCCACCAATGCCAGCAGAAATTTCACTGCTTCTAACCAGCGATTGAATATTTGATGGGTCTGCAGCTACAATAGCCTTATACTTTTCAAGGGCCAGGTCATCTTTAAGTGTTCTTTCCAGGTTCGAAGCTTCTTTCATTAGCACACTTACATCTTGTGCAAAAACATTTCCTGACAGTAATACAACTGCTATCACTAATAACCTCTTCATGCAATTCCTTTTTTAATTATCTTTTTACTTTATAGGTAACGCCTACAGATCCTTCAAAATTTTCGATTGGTGGATGCAATTTAGAAATAGATACTTCTACCGCCGTAACAATTGAAAATTTGGCAATTATTTCACTCGCAATTTCTGTAGCTAACGTCTCAACCAGGTGTGCAGGTTTTTGCATTCTTTGTCTTACTATTTCCACGAGTGTAGTGTAGTCAACTGTTTCTGCTATTTTATTAATTATTATTTGATCTGGTTCATAAGCAGCTGTAAGACTTACTTCGAATTCTCCTCCTATTATTTCTTCTCCTGCAACTAGTCCGTGAAAACCAAAAAATTTTACTTTTTGTAATTGAATTTCCATTAACGACTTCATAGACAGATTAAAATTTAGAAGGTTTAAACTTATTAAGATAGGTACCGATTCGTGAGATGTAGATGGAAGTTTTTTTATACAAGCCGGAGAATTTAAAGCGTCATTGTTGCGTCGCAATCACTTTTTCGACAACGCTTTTCTCAGCTTCAGCTTTTATTAAAAGTAGCTCTTACAATTCAAATGCCCTATATGACACAAAATAAAAGGTCCCCTAAATCGAGGGGACCAATATTGAAAATACTGAACTTATAATTCGCCTTTCATCATCAGGTATTTTTCTGCATCAAGCGCAGCCATACATCCGCTTCCCGCTGCAGTTACAGCTTGCCGATAATGTTTATCCTGTACATCGCCTGCTGCAAAAACTCCATCAACATTTGTTTTGGAGGTACCTGGAATAGTTACCAGGTAACCGCTGTCATCCATTTCAATCCAACCTTTAAAGATATCACTGTTTGGGGTGTGACCGATTGCCACAAAGAACGCACTCACCGGAATATCAGAAACCTCATTAGTAACATGATTTTTTATCCTTACAGCTTCCACTTTAGTTTCACCCAACACTTCTTCTGTAGACGAACTCCAATGCACTTCTATGTTTCGTGCTTTTAAAACACGATCCTGCATAATTTTCGAAGCCCTCATTTGGTCGCGTCTTACCAGCATGTGCACTTTACTGCAAAGCTTCGACAAATACAGTGCTTCTTCTGCAGCTGTATCCCCGGCACCCACAATAGCTACTTCTTTCCCTTTAAAGAAGAATCCGTCGCAGACCGCACAAGCACTAACACCGTATCCATTCAAGCGCTGTTCGCTTTCAAGTCCCAGCCATTTTGCAGAAGCTCCGGTACTTATGATAACAGTATCAGCTAACATTAGTTTTTCATCATCAATCCAAACCTTATATGGAGCCTCCATGAAATCAACTTTTGTAGCCAGCCCATATCGCACATCAGCCCCCATCCGTGTTGCCTGCTTTTCAAAGTTAATCATCATATCAGGCCCTTGAATCCCGTCAGGATAACCGGGATAATTTTCAACCTCGGTAGTAATTGTTAACTGGCCGCCTGGTTGAATACCCTGGTATAATACAGGTTTAAGATTTGCCCGTGCAGCATAAATAGCTGCGGTGTAGCCAGCCGGTCCCGAACCAATTATTAAACATTGTACTTTCTCGGTAATATTTTCCATTCTTTCGCTTTAAATATAAAAAATCGCCTCAGCCTACTCACAAGTCTAAACAAGATTTAATTGTGTGATAGTTAACGAGGTATGTGATAAAAAAGTTTCCAAAATTATATAACCTAAAATGGAATCAAGTCTATTTTTTACACATTCTTATTTTTCATAGGCTGTACACCGTATCGCATAAAAAATGCCTAACTATCCTACCGGTTTTTTTCTGCCAGTTTTGGTAAAATTCGAAAAAGATGAAACTCCGCCGGGCGTTTAAAGTTTCCTTTTGAAAATACCCACCATTTACAGTGTGCTTTCTCTGGCCATTAATCAACAGTAAAACTTCCTGACTTTTTTCAGGTTTCGTTTGTATAACTTCTTGTTTTCCTGCTTATATTGTTGATTATCATGATATAACTTCGCAGCGTGGCACGGAAATTTTACTTTTACCAAAAACTAAATTGTTATGCCTACAAGATTAATCCCGCCATTTTCTTTATTCATTTGTATTGTTTTATTTACAAGTTCTTGTGTGCCAAAACGGCAACTTTTATCGGCCGAACAAACCATTGACAAACTTCGTTCTGATAGTGCCCAATTTGCCAAAAGAATAAGCACACTTGAAGGTAATATGAGTGATTTGGAAAATAGGCGTACGACCCTTCAACAACAACTCGAAGCCACCAGAAGGGAAGCCACAAGCCGGTTACAAGATGCCTCTTCAAGGTTAAACATGAGCCAGGAGCAAATTGTTGAACAACAACGACGCCTTGAACAATTACAATCATTAATAGATCAGCAAAGAAAAAATACCGAGTTATTACGTTCAAAAATTACCGATGCGCTAGTCGGTTTTAATTCAAACGAATTGACAGTTTCCACGAAAAACGGAAAGGTATATGTGAGCCTTCAGGAAAACCTTTTGTTTCCGTCAGGTAGTGCAGTCGTTAATCCTAAGGGTAAACAGGCATTAGGCAAACTGGCCGATGTACTAAATACCAATCCGAACATCAACGTAAATATTGAAGGACATACCGACTCGATACCGATGAGAGGAAAATTTGAAGATAACTGGGCACTAAGTGTTGGACGCTCAACGGCTATTGTAAGAATTCTGACAGATACTTACAAAGTTGATCCTACCCGTGTAACTGCAAGCGGTCGTAGCAAATATGTTCCTGTTGATAACAACACCACCGCAGATGGCCGGGCCAAAAACCGTCGCACAGAAATTATTCTCGAACCAAAACTTGACGAACTAATGCAATTAATTCAAGCCGGAAATACGACGGGACAATAAAAAAAGTTTCAGATCATACCAGGAGCAGCCTTAAGGGCTGCTTTTTTTGGGCTAATTTCTAAATCTTTCGAACAGAATACTTAGTGACGTTATCAGTCCGTCGAATATGACAAAAGAAGTACAAGAGTGCGACGGAAGCGAAGCGCGTTTGATAACAAATGCCTGGTTCAAAAAAACATCAATCATGATAAATACAAAAGCCACCTGGTAAAGGTGGCTTTTGTAAAATATATCAAATGAGGACTAGCCCAAATATGCTTTTAATGCATTGCTATAGCGTGCTTTTTGAAGACGTTTAATCGCTCTTTCTTTAATTTGACGAATACGCTCTTTGGTCAGATCATACTTTTGTCCGATTTGTTCAATCGTAACACCATTCTCGCCATCCAACCCAAAATAAGCGTTTACAATTTCAGCTTCTCTAGGAGAAAGTGATTTTAATACACGGCGAATTTCTTCTCTCAAACTATCTTTCATTACGTCGTCGTCGGTATCATCGCCGCCTTCCAATAAATCGCCCATTGCTACATCTTCTGCTTCGTGTACCGGAGCATCTAATGATGTGTGACGGGTATTGCTTTGGAAGATATTATTGATTTCAGTTTCGCTCATTTCAAGAATGTCGGCTAACTCTTCGGTACTTGGCTCTCTCTCATGCTCCTGCTCAAAAGCCATATAGGCTTTGTTTGCTTTGTTGTAAGTGCCAATCTTATTTTGGGGTAAACGTACAAGCCTTCCCTGTTCAGCTAAAGCCTGTAATATTGATTGACGAATCCACCAAACAGCGTAAGAAATAAATTTGAAACCCTTTGTTTCATCAAAACGTTGAGCCGCTTTAATCAAACCCAGGTTTCCTTCGTTTATAAGATCACTTAAAGACAACCCCTGGTGTTGATACTGTTTTGCAACAGATACAACGAAACGAAGATTCGCTGTGGTTAATCTTTCAAGCGCCCTTTGATCACCCATTTTAATCTTTTGCGCCAGAATAGTTTCCTCCTCAGGAGTAATCATCGGAATCTTTGAAATTTCCTGGAGATATTTCTCAACCGCCTGGGAATCACGATTGGTAATCTGGGTAGCAATTTTGAGTTGCCTCATACTGTAAATGTGTTTTATAATTATAACGCCTTAAAGACCGTAGAAACTCGTTTGTTAATTAATAGACGTCGTTTAGTGCCGCAAAGTTACGTTGCAACATCGATTTTTGCCAATGTTTGTGGAAAAAGATCCCTGTTTTGTCTATAAATTAACCTGATCCAGTCCTTTTTTTAAGGGAAATTTTGCTTTTTCATGATTTTCTCTTATTGTTTTAGAATTTAATGGTTTCAGATTTTGTTTCGTACCCGGTAAAGGAAAAAACAACATCTTACAGAAAAATATTATTCAAAAAGCGTACCCTGAAAACTGGCAATAACTTCTTATTCTCTTAATTTCGCGGCTTATGATTGATTATCGTTCTGATACATTTACCAAACCTTCTCCTGAAATGTTGGAAGCTATGTTCAAGGCAGAAGTTGGTGATGATGTATACGGAGAAGATCCTACGGTAAACAAACTGGAAGCGATATCTGCCGAAATGTTCGGAATGGAAGCTGCTGTTTTTTGTCCGAGTGGTACAATGACTAACCAGATTGCTATTAAATGTCATACCCTTCCCGGCGACGAGGTTATTTGTGATCATGAGTCCCACGTATATATTTATGAAGGAGGCGGAATTGCCTTAAATTCCGCCAGTTCTGTTCGGCCGATTTTTGGCGACAGTGGGCGGTTAACAGCACCGCAGGTGGCAGATGCAATCAATCCCGACGATATTCATAAGCCAAGAACAAGTCTTGTCAGCCTTGAAAATACAGCCAACCGTGGAGGTGGAAGTTGTTACGATTTTAAAGAGCTGGAAAAAATTAAAGAGGTTTGTCTCAACCATGGCCTTGCTTTACACCTGGATGGAGCAAGGCTGTTTAATGCGCTTGTTGCAAAAGATGAAGAGCCAAAACAATACGGAGAATTATTTGATAGTATTTCAATTTGTCTAAGTAAAGGTTTAGGGATTCCTGTAGGAAGTGTTTTACTGGGAAGGAAAGATTTAATTAAGAAAGCGAGACGAATAAGAAAAGTTTTTGGCGGCGGAATGAGACAAGCCGGATACCTTGCCGCCGCAGGCATTTTTGCACTCGAAAAAAATATAGAACGTCTGGCAGATGACCATCGTCATGCAAAGATGCTGGCAGATGCTTTAGCAAAAAAGGAGTTTATTGGTAATATTCTTCCTGTTGAAACAAACATTATTATTTTTGAGGTCAGCGGAAGCCTAAGCCCCTTTGCATTTGCAGAAAAGATGCGGGAAAACGACATTAAGGTTACCGTTATTTCTAAAACACAAGTTAGACTGGTCTTACATTTGGATGTGACAGAAGAGATGGTAAAGAAAACTATAAAAGTAATTGACCAACTATAAACAGTAGGCCCTAAACCAAGAAAAAACACAAGCGAAATAATGCTTCCAAAAAATAATCCCACCAATACTCAGGCATGGCTTCTTCTAAAAAGGCATTATGATGAGGAAATGCAGCGTATTCATATGCGAAAGTTATTTGCTGCTGACAAGGATCGTTTTAAGAAATTCTCTACTTCGTTTAATGATATTTTATTTGATTACTCTAAAAATATAATCAATAATAAGACGCTACAATTACTCTTTCAACTTGCAGAAGAATGCCAGGTAAAAGATGGCATACAGGCAATGTTTAACGGAGAAAAGATTAATGAGACTGAAAACCGGGCTGTTTTACATGTAGCATTACGTAATTTTTCAGACAAGCCTTATAATTCCGACGGGCAAAATGTAATGCCGGAGGTTGAGAAGGTCAGAGAACATATGCGGACTTTTACCGCAAAAGTGCACTCAGGTGAATGGAAAGGGTATTCGGGAAAACCGATAAAATACATTGTCAATATCGGGATCGGCGGAAGCGATTTGGGGCCCGTGATGGTTACAGAGGCGCTCCGCCCCTATTGGAAGCAAGGGATTCAACCATATTTTGTTAGTAACGTTGATGGAACCCATATAGCTGAAACACTTAAAAAAGTTACTCCTGAGGAAACTTTGTTCCTGGTAGCCTCAAAGACTTTTACTACGCAGGAGACCATGACGAATGCACTTACTGCAAGAGACTGGTTTTTGAAAACAGCCGGAGATGAAGCACACGTTGCAAAACATTTTGTTGCTTTAAGTACCAATGAAAAGGAAGTAACCGCGTTCGGCATTGCTCCTGAAAATATGTTTGTTTTCTGGGATTGGGTTGGCGGTAGATATTCTTTATGGAGTGCTATCGGGCTTTCTATTGCACTAACCATTGGTTATGACAATTTTGAAGAACTGCTTAGGGGCGCATTCCTGGTGGACGAGCATTTCAGAACGGAAAAGTTTGCCACTAACATTCCGGTAATAATGGCCCTGATTGGAGCGTGGTATACCAATTTTTTTGGAGCCCAAAGTGAAGCCATCTTGCCTTATGACCAATACATGCATCGCTTTGCTGCATATTTTCAGCAGGGAAATATGGAAAGTAATGGAAAAAGTGTCGATCGAAATGCTTACGAAGTTAATTATGCTACCGGACCGGTTATTTGGGGCGAGGCTGGTACAAACGGGCAGCACGCTTTTTACCAGTTAATTCACCAGGGAACACTAATGATTCCATGCGATTTTATTGCACCAGCAAACAGCCACAACCCTATCGGCGACCATCATGTAAAACTTCTTAGCAACTTCTTTGCACAGACAGAAGCTCTAATGAATGGAAAGACTGAAGAAGAAGTTACCGCCGAATTGGTGAAAGCCGGTAAAACAAAAGAAGAGATCAAAAAATTGCTCAAGTTTAAAACGTTCAAAGGAAATAAACCAACCAACTCTTTCCTTATTAAAGAGATAACTCCCCGCAGCCTTGGAAGTTTAATCGCCATGTATGAGCATAAAATCTTTGTGCAGGGAATCCTATGGAACATCTTCAGCTTCGATCAATGGGGTGTAGAATTAGGTAAACAACTTGCAAACAGAATCCTTCCTGAGCTCCAAAACCAGGACGAAGTGAAAGACCATGATTCATCTACAAACGGATTAATCAATCATTTCAAGCAAATCAGAAAGGGATAACAATTTGGTCAATATAAATACCGGTTTCTTTTGAAGCCAACTGATTAATTCCTTTCAACATTGTTGTGTCACTCACTTGTACTGGCATCTTTTTATTCAGCTTTTTTCTCCAATTCATTTATTCGGTCTTAAAACTGAATCTGTCGCAAATTTTAACACCCAAGCAGCGTAATTAGTCTCATCCTTTTCTTATTTATATTATCTTTTCCTAACTGTCAACATTTTCCATCGAGTGGAAAGTAATAGCAGATATGGTTTAGTGTGAATAGGATCACGTTATTACTTATCACACTTTTTTATCACTTTAAACTATCATTTTCAGAAGTATTCTTACTGGTATTTTTTAACTAAAAAAAGGAGTTAAAATAAAATTCATTTCTGATTTTACCATATTTTCGGAGATATTATTAGCTTTTTCAAAAATAGTACCGCTACTAATGTCTCAAGCGTTGTAACTACCTCTACCACTTTCCAAAGCCTTGTAACAATTCATGGTTTTTAAAAAGGGTTGCAAATAAGTTTAAAAAGAAAGAAATAAAAAAAGATTATGATCGAAAAAACGTTGGGCAAACCCAATGAAAATCTGTTCAACCTTAAAAAATTATCGCTTGCATTCAAACTGACATTATTTTTTATGTTGGTAGTAGGCTCGGTAGTGGCCCAGACGAATACTGTAAGCGGCAAAATTACAGATTCCGTTGGAACTGCTTTGGCGGATGTCTCGGTCATCGTAAAAGGAAGTAAGACAGGTACAAGCACGAACGCCGCGGGGGAATTTCAGTTAAATGGGGTCGCAGAAAGGTCTACCGTCATAGCAAGTTTTGTAGGACTGGCAACGCAGGAAGTCAGGCTTTCTGCCGGTCAGCGAACAATAAATATAATTATGCGTCCCGATGCAGGAACCTTACAGGACGTGGTTGTAACAGGTTTTCAGAGAATTGATAAAAAGAAATTCACTGGTGCCGCCGTGACATTAAAGGCTGAAGACGTAAAAATCGAAGGTGTTGTTGACGTCAGCCGTATGCTTGAAGGACGGGCAGCCGGGGTGTCTGTTCAAAATGTTTCCAGCACGTTTGGCAGCGCACCAAAAGTTCGTGTCCGTGGAGCCACATCTATCAACGGAGAAAACAAACCTTTATGGGTAGTCGACGGAGTTGTACTAGAGGACATCGTTAATATCTCTAATGAGCAGCTATCGAGCGGCGATCCCACAACCCTACTCGGCTCCTCTGTTGCAGGTATTAATGCAAATGATATCGAAACATTTGACATTCTTAAAGATGCTGCGGCAACCGCACTGTACGGAGCAAGAGCAATGAACGGTGTTGTCGTAATTACTACTAAGAAGGGAAGGGCAGGTAAACCAACTGTAAATTATACTGGCAATTTTAGCACACAGCTCAAGCCGCAGTATGGCAACTATAACATCATGAATTCGGCACAACAAATGTCGGTGCTAGGTGAACTTGAACGTAAGGGTATACTACAATCAGATATTCTTAGTCGTGGCGATTTTGGGGTTTATGGAAAAATGTTTGATCTTATCAATACTCCTGATGCAAATGGAAACTTTTTATTAGCAAACACCCCCGAAGCAAAAGCTGCCTTTTTAAAAAAATATGCAACTGCAAACACAGATTGGTTTAATGTGCTGTTTAAAAATTCGCTCACCCAAGAGCATTCATTGAGTATTTCCTCCGGTACAGAGAGGACGCAGAACTTCTTTTCGACCAGTTTTTACAACGACAACGGATGGACAATAGCAGACCAGGTAAAAAGGTATACCCTTAATTTCCGAAATAATTATAACTTTTCTGAGAAGCTTTCCACTGGTTTTATGACTGTTGGCTCTGTTCGTCAACAAAAAGCGCCAGGTGCATTAAGCCGGGTTAGTAATCCGGTATCGGGGCAGTTTGATCGCGACTTCGACATCAATCCATTTAGCTATGCCCTTAACACCGGCAGAACAATGACGGTGAATGACGGCAAAGGCAATTTGGAATATTTCAGAAGAAATTTTGCTCCTTTCAATATTATCAATGAATTAAAAAATAACTACCTTGATATAAATGTCATTGATTTAAAATTGCAGGGTGAGTTAGGATATAAGTTCAGCCAGCACTTACGGTATGAGTTTATTGGTGCCCTTCGATATGTGAAATCTTCCCGCGAGCACCAAATAACCGAAAATGCGAATATGGCGCAAGCATACCGTTCAAACGGTACATCAACCATAGCTCAAAATAATAAATTTCTTTATAGGGACCCGGACAATCCCTCAGCTCCTCCTGCCGTTGTTTTGCCATATGGTGGGTTTTATAATCGTACCGAAGACCAGTTGTTAAACTTTGATGTAAGAAATAGCCTGAACTATACCAATACTTTCAACGATAAGCATACCATTAATGTCTTAGTCGGACAGCAGGTAAAATATGCGGATCGGCAGAATTTTTCGAATACAGGATATGGGTATCAATATGAAAACGGCGGTATCCCGTTTATCGATTATAGAATACTGAAGCAAACCATTGAAAGTAGTTTTCCGTATTACGGAATGAGTAAAGAATATGATCGCTTTGCTGCTTTCTATCTCAACTCTCAATACACGTTTGACAGAAAGTACAACTTCTACGGTACTGTAAGGTATGACGGATCTAATAGGCTTGGATCTTCTCCCAAAGCCAGGTGGCTGCCGACCTGGAGTTTTGGTGGAGCATGGAATATAGACGAGGAGAACTTTATGGAGAATATAACCGTTGTTGATTACCTGAAATTGCGAGCAAGCTACGGTTTGACAGCCAGTCTTGGACCAGCAACGAATTCGAACATTGTTTTAAGAAGCCTTACTACTAATAGAACGTTCCCTACTGAAAGAGAATCGGTGATTAGACTTGCGAATCTTGAAAACGCTAATTTAACCTGGGAAAAAAACTATCAAACAAATATCGGGTTAGATGCGGGGTTGTTCAAAGGGAAAGTAAACATGAGTTTTGATGTTTATCAAAGAAAAAGTTTCGATTTAATAAGTATCATTAAAACACCCGGAATTGGCGGTGAAGCGCTTAAAGCAGCAAACTATGCTGACATGAGCTCAAGGGGTGCTGAGGCTTTAATTGGCGGAACAATTATTAGGAAACAAAATTGGAGTTGGAGAACAAATCTTACTGTCGGTTATAACGAAACGAAAATAACCAACGTCAAAAACATCCCACTCATTTTTGATCTGGTGAAAGCCGAAGGCGGAAATAAGGAGGGACACCCTGTCAATAGTTTATTTTCTATTGACTTTGAGGGATTAGATCATGCTACAGGTGTGCCTAAGTTTGTAAACGAAAAAGGTGAGGTTAGTTCTAATGTTTATTTGCAGGATCAGAATACCTCCCATCTTATTTATAACGGGCCGGTTGATCCTACGTTAACGGGCGGTTTTTCAAACACATTCAGTTATAAGTCTTTCTCATTGAATGTTTTTGTTACTGCGCAGGGTGGAAACAAAATAAGACTCTACCCTGCTTTTAGAACATCGTACACCGATTTCGATGCAATGCCAAAAGAATTTAATGATCGTTGGGTTATGCCTGGCGATGAAAAGTTAACCAACGTGCCGTCTATCGTTGACGCCTACCAGCAATATGTGCTTGGCGGCACCGGAAGCTATCCTTACAATAATTATAATTATTCAACAGTGCGGGTCGCTGACGGTGGTTTTGTAAGATTAAAAACAATTTCGCTTACTTATAATTTGAACAAGCAAACCTTGGATAGAATTGGATTTAAATCAT
>JAOQAJ010000039.1 GCA_025963675.1 Segetibacter sp. | reverse complement strand
ACTGCAGACGACATCCAGGTTAACAAAGACCGGATGTACTATTTGAAGACTTATTCTCCCGACGGTAATAGTTATAGCCAGACTCCTTTTCCATTGTTATATGAAATTCAAAAGTCAGCACCCGAAGTAGAAGCTGCCACACATACGCAAAGCTGGAACTGGCCCTGGTTAAAAAACGGAGAAAAAGAAGCACAGGAAAGAACCGTTTATGGTGACACCGGTTTCTTCAGAGTCTTCTCATTTAAACTGAAAGAAGGCAACCCGGCTACAGCTTTAAGAGACAAATTCAACGTCGTGGTTTCGCAAAAAGTGGCAGATCAACTGTTCGGTAAAAGCACTGCCTTAGGTAAAACAATTATGGCTGATGACACTATTCCACTAACTGTTAGTGGTGTCTTTGCTGATATACCAACAAATTCCACCATTAAAACCGATGTATTATTAACTACAGAGTTTTTGAAAGACAACAAAGGGTTTATGTCGAATGTCGATTGGTATAACACCTTTGCCCAAAACTACCTGCTGCTGAGAAAAGGAGCTTCGCCGGCTGTGCTCGATGCTAAACTTGCCCGTATTGTAAAACAGTTTTATCCTGAAGACACCAGGAAAAATACCTTAAAGGCTGTTCCTTTTGCAAACATGAAGGAAGAAGCAGGCGCCAATGTAAAAATCATTATCACGGGTGCTATTGCAGTTTCTGTATTTATCTTATTAATCATTATTGTCAACCTGCTTAACCTTAATGCGGCCACTATGTATAACCGCACCAAGGAAGTGGCTGTAAGACGGATGATTGGTTCAGGTAAGCGAAATATTATAGTGCAGTTCTGCATTGAAAATGCTCTCGTCATAATCACCTCATTAGTTGCCGGCTTCTTTCTCTTTATCGACATTTTGCTTCCGCAGGTGAACGCTATTACGGGAAAACGTTTTGGAGAAATATGGTTTCAACTGAATCACGATTACCCCGTAATTCTGGTTTTTATTGTTGTTACAGTCATCATTATTCTGATTGCAGGCAGTTATCCTGCCGTGCACTTAACTTCTGTAAAAGTTACCAATGCCGTTAAAGGCAACATCAGCAACCAGGGAGCAAATAATAGTTTCGTAAGGAATGTTTTTATTACCATCCAATTTACTTTAGCCATTGTTTTGATTGGCGTTGCCATTGTGCTGAATTCACAAATCGGCTATATGAAAAGTGCTTCGCTTGGATTTGATAAAGAAAATGTTCTGGTGGCAAATCTTGGCCTTGCTTTTAAAAATGAAAAGCAGGCAGCAAGCCAGTTTGATGCAATATTAAATTCGTTACAACAAAATCCTTACGTAAAATCAATATCCACATCACCCGTTATTCCTACTGCCTACCGGCAGGATTATAATGGCTTTACAGATCTAGAAACCGACAAGAAAATTAGTCTCAGGCAGACAAGCGTAGATGCCGGCTTCGCGCCTACTTTCCAGATCCCCATCATTCAGGGAAGAAACTTTAATGGTGATCTGACCGCGGCTGAAAAAAACAATGTAGTGGTCAATCAAAATGCCGTTAAAGAATTTGGCTGGACTAATCCCATTGGAAAACAAATCAGGGGAAATGGCGGCGACGAGGTATACACTGTTGTAGGTGTAATGGCAGACTTTCATTATCAAGACTTACAACAACCTATTGAACCTTTGGTACACGGATATAGTGGTAAGGCAGGGTTACAGGATAACAGGTACTTAAGCATTAAGGTCGACAATCGGCATAGCAAAGATGTTGCAGCACAATTGGAAAGTGCATTTAAAAACATACCCGCTCGCCGTCCCTTTACATATCATTACATGAACGAATTGGTTGATGAACAATATGGCTTGTTGGTCGGCATTTTAAAAATAACCAATTATGTTGCTGTGCTAACAATAGGTATCGCCTGCATGGGAATATTTGGTTTGGTTGCACTATTTGCACACAGGCGGGTTAAAGAAGTAGGCATCCGAAAGGTGCTAGGTGCATCAGTGTTTAATATTACTTCACTACTGTCAAAAGATTTCATCAGGCTTGTTTTTGTAGCTTTTGTAATAGCAACACCAGTTGCCTGGTGGCTGATGAGTAAATGGCTGCAAAATTTCGCTTACCGTATAACCATTCACTGGTGGATGTTTGGAGCTGCAGGATTACTCGCAATCATCATTGCACTGCTAACAGTGGGCTTCCAGGCAATCAAAGCAGCAATTGCTAATCCGGTGGAAAGTTTGAGGAGTGAGTGAGTAATTTGAAAAGGAGTGTGGATGTTTTTTTTGAACCACTAAGGCACTAAGAACACAAAGGAGCACAAAGAAATGAAGGCGATTGAAACCGACGATGAAAGATAAAAAAGAAGATGTGGTAGATATAGAGTTTGGAAAATGTTTTAAAGTACTACTTCTTCTCCTTGAGGAGAAGGGGAAGGAGGATGAGGTCTGCTGCAAATTGAATCAACAAGTACAAGTGAGTGACACAACGATGATGCTATGAAAACAAAATGTCGGTAACATAAAAAAATAAAAACATAACCCTATGTTTCAAAATTACATCAAAGTGGCCTGGAGAAATTTAATGAAGAACAAAGTCTTTTCCTTCATTAATATTTTCGGATTATCCGTGGGCCTTACCTGTTGCTTACTCATTACTGTTTACCTCGTGCATGAATTGAGTTACGATAAACACCACAAAAACATCAACCAGTTATATGAGGTGGGAACCGTATTTGTGAAGAGCGACAAAGATGAAAGAACGTTGAACACCCCGGGCCCCATGGCGCAGGCAATGAAACAGGAGTTTCCTGAAATTGCTGAAACCGCAAGAATGATGATGTTGTTTGCAGATGACAAAACGTTGCTTCAGTACAAGCAGGATAATAAAGAGGCCGCGTCTTTTTACGAAACAAAGGGATACCTGGCAGACTCTACATTGTTTAAATTATTCACCTACAATTTTATTGAAGGTAATACCACAACAGCGTTAACAGAGCCTAGGTCAATTGTTCTGAATGAAGAAATTGCAAAGAAGTTTTTCGGTGACAAACCGGCTTTAAACAAAATAATACATGTAAACAGCAACACAAATGGAGAGTTTGACTATAAAGTAACAGGAGTATACAGACCGTCAGCTAATCCTTCACATCTTGATGCAAGGTTCTTCATATCCATCAAAGGAGGGGGCATGGAGCAATTTATGACAGGGCAAACTGATATGGCATCGAACAACATGTTTGGGACATACTTACTGCTAAAACCGGGAGCAGACGCAAAAAAACTCGAAGCAAAGTTTCCGGCTTTCGTTGACAAGTACATTGGTAAAGATCTGAAGGCAATGGGGTTTTATAAGAAACAATTCCTAATTCCGGTTAAAGATATTCACCTGCATTCTGGTTTAACCAACACTGCTTCAGGTTCGGGCAGTATGACTTATCTCTACATTCTTGGCTCGATAGCAGTGTTTACTTTAATGATCGCCTGCATCAACTTTATGAACCTTTCTACAGCCCGTTCTTCCAAACGGTCGGCTGAAGTTGGTGTGCGCAAAGTATTGGGCGCAGAAAGGAAATCGCTCGTCAAACAATTCCTCGGTGAGTCATTGATGATGAGCCTGATCGCCTTTTTTCTGGCCTTGGTTGTCGCAAGACTTTTAGTGCCGGCTTTTTCAAACATCTCAGGCAAAAATTTATCACCAGGCTTTGCTGACAACTGGCTCATCCTGGCAGGGTTCCTCGTATTAGCGTTTATAACAGGGCTTTTTGCAGGCATTTATCCGGCCTTTTATTTATCGTCTTTTCAGCCCGTGAAAGTTTTAAAAGGCAGGTTCAGCAATACGTTGTCAGCAGTTGCGCTAAGAAAAGGACTTGTAGTATTTCAGTTTATTATTTCTGTCGTGCTCATCATCGCATCTGTTGTTATCGGCAATCAAATGAAATATATGAGGTCGAGAGACCTTGGGTTTGCAAAAGACCAGGAGATTATTATTCCGCTTAGAAGTGCCATTGCGAAAAACATTTATACTTCGCTTAAGAATGACATCAGAAGCAACAGACAGGTACAGCAAGCTGGCGGTGCTTTATACTATCCGGGCATTATGAACCCAAGCGATATCGGTTTATATAAAGAAGGCAAAACAGTCAACGACGCAAAGATTGTACATACCAACGCGGTGGATGAAAGTTTTCTGCAAACACTCGATATAAAACCTGTTGCAGGAAGGTTATTCTCAGCAGAGTTTCCTGCAGATACAAGCAATGCCCTTATCATAAATGAAGAAGCTGTAAAACAAGTTGGGTTTAAATCGCCGCAGGAAGCCGTCGGCGGCAAAGTGTTTTTTGATTTTCGTGGCAGAATTTACAACTTCTCGATTGTTGGAGTGGTAAAAGATTTTCACTTCCAGGACTTGCATGTGCCTATTGCCCCGTATGCGTTTCAGTTAAACAACACCCCGACGTACAATTATCTTGTTGTGCATGCAAAAGCTGCAGATATTTCTTCGCTGCTAAAATCAATAGAGGTGAGTTGGCACAAATTAAACCCGAACGAACCTTTTGAATACAGTTTTCTTGATGAAGATTTCCAGAAGAATTATGATGCAGAAAATCGCTTAGCTTCTATAGTCAGTTATTTTACCATCATTGCAATTCTTATCTCCTGTTTGGGCTTGTTTGGCCTTGCTACTTTCAGCGCCGAACAACGCACTAAAGAAATTGGGGTAAGAAAAGTATTAGGTGCAACTGTATTCAACATTGTAGGATTGTTGTCAAAAGATTTCTTACAGCTTGTCGCTATTTCAGTACTCATTGCTTCACCCATTGCCTGGTTCGCCATGAATAAATGGTTACAGGATTTTGCATATCGCGCTAATATTGGCTGGGAGGTTTTTGTAATAACAACCCTCATGGCTTTTTGCATCGCAATCATTACAGTCAGTTTCCAGGCAATTAAAGCAGCTTTGTCTAACCCGGTTAAAAGTCTGAGAACGGAATAAGCCCTGGCCCTATAGGGAGAAGAGAGCCTTTTTGGAGCAAGCTTTTGAAAAACTATGAAACTTCTGTTGCGTCGCACTCTTGTACTTTAGAATTTGTCTGAACCGGGATTTGCGGGATTATTGCGATTTACGGGATGCTACCGTACTGATTTGAGTGTTTGCATCTTTGTAGTAGCAGGCGTAATTGCATTGTTGATTGCATTGCTTACAGTCAGCTTCCAGGCAATTAAAGCTGCGGTATCAAACCCAGTTAAGCGTTTGAGGAGTGAATAAGAAATGTGAAAGATTAATTTGGTAAACTGCTTAAACTATTTCGTTTATCGAATATTGGTAGATGCCATTTTTCGTAATTCATAGATGCCTTATAAGATCTGCATCTAAGTCTCATGCCATCTCAATTTCAAACTTTTCTACATAATCTAACAATATCATTGCCTTCACATTTTTAATGCAATGATACCTTTGTGTCTACTATCTCGGGCGACTTAATCACCCATACTTACTATCTCCCTCTCATATAGTTGCAAGCAACCAATAAGAAAGAAAAAACATCTTAAAGTGAAGCCATCTTCCGTCAGATGCACGGCTTATGGATTCACTATTATTTAAAGCTTTGAAAGAGATCCTGAAACTGCAAGGGAAAAGAAAAACCTATAGGTTAAAAACAAAATTAATCGCAGACTTAATGCTATTGGTTACAGCTGTATTTGCCTCTTTTATCGGATTAAATGAAAAAAATCAAAAACCGAAGTGGAAGCTTATATGGCAGGATGAATTTAATTACAATGGCTTGCCGGACAGTACAAAGTGGACGTATGACATCGGAGGTAATGGATGGGGAAATGATGAATTGCAATATTACACGAAGGAACGAAATCAGAACGTAGAAGTATCAAAAGGACATCTTTATATTAAAGCAGTTAAAGAAAAATTTGAAGGTAATAGCTACACGTCAACACGTTTAATAACAAAAGGAAGAAAAGATTTCAGATATGGCAAAATAGAACTTAGAGCAAAGATTCCAAAAGGAAGAGGCTTATGGCCAGCCTTTTGGATGTTGTCATCAAATGAACCAAGGATATGGCCGGATGATGGCGAAATAGATATATTGGAAAATGTAGGATACACGCCCGGAGAGATAACAGGTGCGGCGCATGTAAAAAGAGATAAAACAGGCACCGCAATCATTACCAGCGCCAATAGTACTAAAATCGTAGATGCAGCTGAAGCTTTTCACACTTACAAGTTGCAATGGACTCCACAAAGATTGGAATGGTACGTTGATGATAAACTTTTCCACTTTTATGAAAAGGCAGACCGTCCGCCTCATCATTGGCCTTTTAATGGAAGGTTCTACCTTTTATTAAACGTTGCGGTAGGAGGAAGCTGGGGAGGTAAAAATGGTATAGATGACACTGTCTTTCCTCAATCGTTTGTTATTGACTATGTGCGTGTGTACGAGGACCAAAATCTCTAATCCATATTGGTTTTGCAAAAAGATCTCTTACCCAATAAGTGACAAAGTGGGCGATGGGAGTTTTATTCTGAAACCGAACCTTTTTCGCAGAACTTTCTTTACATACTAAACCTATTCATCTTAAATAAACAATTAAGACATTCAGGCAGGAAATAGCATGAATGTTTACATAACCAGCGAAGTTGATAATGAAGAAATTTGTACTTGTTGTTTTACTATTTTCCACCTGCCACATATCTGCACAAAATTTTTCTGCCGTAAACGTAGAGGGTGCTTATCCTGCCTTATATTTCAAACATACTCTAGCGCAAGGCGATAATTTTTTGAACCTTGCCAGACTTTATAACGTTTCTCCAAATGCAATTGCCTCATTAAATAGCCTTCGACTTGGGGCTAACTTAACTGCCGCCGAAGTCCTAAAAATTCCGGTAACGACTACCAACTTCTTACGTTCACCGCAGCCCAGTGGTACCAACAACTACTATCCTGTGACGCATGTTGCAACAGAAAACGAAACGATTAGCTCAGTTAGCAGAAAATACGGTGTAACTGATTCTTTAATACAAAACATTAATTCACTTACTGGCAAAATGATCAAAGCGGGAAACAAATTAATTGTCGGTTATTTAAAAATCAGAAAAGAGCAAAGTACTTTTCCGCAGTCTTCAGCAAAAACAGATACCCAGACTCCTTCAACAAATCAAACACCGAAATCAATTGTCGGCACTGATACTACTCCCATTGATCTTAAGGAATTAGATTCAGATAAACTTTTTGAAGAAGCCCGCCGCTCTGCCTTTGATAAAAAAGATTATGCAACTGCTTTGCGTCTTTGCTACCTCGCTTTAGCCAAGAGTCCGGATTATAGTGATATAAGAATTTTTACAGGAAGAATTTATACCTGGACAGACAAAGTCGATAGCGCTATATCACATTTCGATTACGTTGTCAAAAATGATGCGGGTAACAGAGATGTTTATGTGGCTTACACCGATCTTTTATATTGGAATGATAAATACAATAATGCTTTAGAAATAGTTGAAAAAGGTCTTTCTAATAACCCCACTTCAAAAGATCTTTCAATAAGAAAAGTAAAAATATTAAAGGCTTTAAAAAGACCGGCGGAAGCACAGGTTGTACTGGAAGCACTTTTGAAAAACGATCGGTCTAATACGGAGGCAAGGGCATTATTAGACCGAAACAAAGATGAGATTTTAAAAAACAAAATTGGTGGCTCCTATGAGTACACTTATTTCGATAAACAGTTTAGCGACCCATGGCACATCGGAAGTTTAGACTATAGCAGGCAAACAAAATTGGGATCTGTCGGAGGGCATATAAATTACGCTAATCGTTTCAAATCCGGGGGTTTGCAATATGAACTGGAAGCGTATCCTAACATTTCAAAACGTTTCTACAGCTATGTCAGCGCAGCTTACTCAGGTAAAGTGGGAGTGTTTCCAAAATACAGGGGCGGTTTTTCTCTGTACAGCATTCTGCCTAAAAGCATGGAGGGCGAGTTAGGAATAAGATACCTGTACTTTTCTGACGCGACCATAATTTATACTGCCGCATTAAGCAAATATTATAAAAGCTGGCTATTTACTGCCCGCTCTTACATTACTCCCGGAGATAATGATGTCTCACAAACATATAATGTGGCAACAAGATATTATTATGGTGGGGCAAATGATTATTTCTCTTTAACTATCGGTAGAGGTATCTCTCCTGATGATAGACCGGTTTCCATATTGCTTGACAACAAGCAGTATAAAAAATTACTAACCTTAAAAGCTGCACTCGGGTACAGGCATGAATTCAAAAAGAAATACGTACTCACTATTGATGCCGGTTGGATGAACCAGGAATTTCGCCCCGAGACAAAGGGCAACCAATTATCAACAGGAATAAGTTACCAGGTAAGGTTTTAAAACCAATGAAAAGAAAGTATATCCTTTTTTTTATGGCTGGTATTGTTTCAATACCGTTTTGGTTGTGGGGGGCATGGCTGTTAACACCAAAAAAGAAAATGGTGTTAGCTATAATTGACAAAACTGAGTCAATCAAAAAGGGCAGACAACATATGGGGTTGACGTGGGTGTTGAACAACGAAAAATATACTAAAACACATCGTAAGCTTTATGATGTTTCAACTGACTATTTTGGTTTTTATCCTAAAGGAAAATCTGAATTTAAAATAAGAGGTCTCGAACGTTTTTCTTCTCTACAGCTCGATCAGCTAAGCGAAGACTGTGATGTCGCCTATTACGCAGATACCTATGGGGTTTATAATAGCGACCTGGAGGAACAAAATAATAGTATCAATAAGGGCACGGGTATCATTTATGGAGGAATGACTCAGCACGATATCGATTTCCTGCAAAAGATTAAAAGTAAAAAAAAGCTAATTATTTCCGAATATAACATACTTGAATCACCTACCTCTCCCGCAATACGAAAACAGTTTGAAAACACGTTTGGATTAACCTCGAGCGGATGGACTTGCCGTTACTTCGACTCTTTTGATCCCTCGGAAAACAAAGACCTTCCAAGTTGGATTATAAATAACTATAAAGTAAGACATGGCGGTGATTGGCCATTTAAAGAGGCAGGTCTTGCATTTGTTAACAGCACCGGCGAAATAGTTATACTGGAAGATCTGGTTCATTTAAATAACCCCTTACCAAATATTAGTGTTACTCCATCTGAAAGGAACTCTTTTCACGTACCTGACAATGTAAAGTTTCCTTTTTGGTTCGACATTGTTATACCAGATACCTCTATAAATAAGGTGGCTGCGACTTTCAATATTGGACTTAATGAGAAAGGCACAGACGAACTGAACAAACATAATATCCCGTTAAGTATTCCAGCGATCATAATGCACGATAAAAGCGATTATCAATTTTACTATTTTGCCGGTAGCTTTTGTTCTACCAACACATTAAGTATTTCTTCTTCTCGCTTTAAATGGATCTCAGCTTTTAAACGCTTTCTGTATAATGAAGATGACACGCTCGAGAGTACAAGTTTCTTTTGGAAATTCTACAGGCCTTTAATAGAAACGATACTTAATAATTATTACAAGAAGATGCCTTCTCATTTAGGTAAGTAGCGTTGCAAGATTGAGTCTGGCAGCAAAGGGGCTCCATCTACTACACTCTGATTCTTCTTTTTAAATTCATCGAACGAATGTTGTAGTGATGCTACCCTGGGTTCATCTGTTATAGCTGAAGAACGTAGTCCCTGTTTTAGTTTAAACAACTGGCCGCTGTTCAGCAGATTATCACCTGAAATAAAATCTACTAACTCAGTTTTTGTCTGTAATAAAGGGTAAGCGTGACTATTAACCAGCGAACGCGAAGTGTCAAGTCCACTTCCGATCCACGAAACGAGCGATGGTAACTCCAGCCTATGGTTTCTTTTTAGATACGCAAGTATACTTGGAGTTATATCAAAATGGGTTGATATTGAAGAAAACTTTGCTGCCCTGGTAAGAAGCGGGGAATAAATAAGAAATGGTACATGATAACGATCAATCTTACTTATCATTGGTATCTCAGGCATTCTATGATCACCGGTTATAAAAAATATAGTATTATTAAAATCAGCACGTTTTGAGTAAGAATTGATAAAGCCTTTTATCGCATCATCGGTAAATAAGATACTGGCAAACTGATATTTGTAATCCCTGTACTGGTCTTTTTTGCCTTCATCAAAGCCTAATTGATTCATCCTTGCTTCGAACCTGTTAAGGTACTCCTCCTGTTCATTAATTAAAAAAGGAGTATGTGTAGATACAGTTAAGACAACATCCAGGTATGGCTTTTTCGGTTCCAGCTCCTTCGTATCAAAATATTTCCTGAATAATTCTTTATCTCCGTAACCCCATGAAAAACCATTTTCACTTTTGGGCATACGTACATAATTTCCCTCAAAAGCTCTTTGATCATTTACCTTATCAATATTGCTTTTCTTTAAAAACATCTCCATATTATCAAACTCAGAATCGCCCCCATAATAGAAAGAAGTTTCATACCCATTCGATTTGAGGAGACTTACAAGAGACAAATGCTGCGGCATCTCTTCACCCATCTCGGAGAAACCCGTTTTTAAAAAAGGCAATGATCCGAGAACCGAAGGCAAGACAGCAAACGTTCTACCGGCCTCACTTAAAAAGTTATCCCAATAAAGACTTCGGCTGGAAAGTGAATCAATAAAAGGCGTAAAATTTCCAAGGTAGGCGCCATCATTAGTAAATGCTCTGCCCAAACCTTCAACTAATAAGATAACGATATTAGGAGGTTGATTTGTCGGCTTTAAAAAAGGTGACAATACATCGGGCGAATTGTCTTTATGAAGAAATGGATAATGCACTTCATCTATGTACTCAAAGTTTGCTATCGGAGGAGCTCCATCACCAAAATCGCCGATATAAGCATCTGCATAAATATCGGTTTCGGTGTCTTCCGGATAAAAATGCCGGAAGGATTGCGATAAGAAAAAATCAGTTTTATTGAGGGTAAGGTTATTGAGGTATTCGGAACCTGCAGAGGGATTAGGAGCTACAATAAAAGAACTCAGTGTTACGGTTAGTATAGATAATACAACAACAGAAAAAGAAAACCTTCGGCCAAGTTTAACTTTTTTAGGGATATAATAAAAAGCAGCGATGTATGCGAGGATGAAGATAATAGCAAACAAAATTATTGAAATGGACACATGACCAGAAGCGCCAACGGTTTGTCGTATATCTGCGATGGAGTAGCCATAAATATCAGAACCCAATGGCACCAGAGACTGCGAAAAATATAGAGTCAAAGAAAGATGAAGTAGCAGGTAGATAAATACTATAGCGACAAAAACTACTTTGCTTAGTTTCTTTGAAATGAAAAATAATAGCAAATAAATGAAAAACAGAAGAGCGGAAAACCTTAACCAAAAAAACACATCTGTGGCAAAAGCAGCGCTATACAGTCCTGGCAGACTTACGTTCGCATTAGTAGAATGCAGAATTTGATTATAAATGAGCTCAAATATGCGAAGCTGGAGTACAATTGATAGTAAGATTAAAGCCAATAAAATAAAAGATCCCAGTTCCTCAAACAACCTCTCTGAAAATCTTTTATTTACTACTTCACTATCCATTAATTACTCGCGGTTTTAATTCTGCCATATTCGTACTAAATCCATTTCTTGTCATTTCTCCCCAGCTTTTTTTGTCTCTTAAATAATCTACAATTCCCATTATGCTTGAAAAAAGCACAAAAGGATGAAACAGAAAAGGCTCCAAAACGGCAACTAACAATAGCTTAGCAATATCAAGAGGACGTTTATATTGATGAAAACTTACTACTTCCATTAAGATTGCAAACGCTGAGTACATGCAACCGAAGGAAATCATAAAACACATCATTGCAATAAAAAACTTCCATTTGATAATACCTGAAATAGTAGCTGCCAGGAATGTAATCAATCCAAGAAACTCGACAACTGGCCCCAGCATTTCAAAAAAGAACCAGTAGGGATAGCTCACCATTCCCATTAATCCAAAACGCTTATTTAGAAACATTATTTTGTGGGTTAATAATGTTTCAATCGTTCCTCGCATCCACCTGTTTCTTTGCCTTCCCAATATTTTATAATTCGAAGGTGCTTCTGTCCAGCACAGAGGATCGGGAATGTATTTAACACAATGAGGTTCATTTATTTCGACCATATATCGTCTCATTCTAACAATTAGCTCCATATCTTCTCCTACAGTTTTAGTGTTGTAGCCACCGCACTTAATCACGATCTCTTTGTCAAACGCGCCAAAGGCCCCTGAAATAAGTAAAAGACCGTTTAACCTGGTCCATGCCATGCGACCCAATAAAAATGAACGGAGATATTCAAGCGTTTGCACTCTTGCCAGATAGTTTCCTGGAAGATTCACCTTCACAAGCTTTCCATCTTCCACTACACATGAGTTAGCGATTCTAACAACACCGCCTGATGCGATCACCCGTTTAGTTGGATAATCAATAAGTGGTTTTATAATTTTCAGAAGCGCATCTTGCTCTAATACGCAATCTACATCTACCGCAACGATATAGTCGTTTGCCGAGATGTTGATGCCGGCGTTTAATGCATCCGATTTACCACCATTTTCTTTATCGACTACTACCAATTTTTTATAGATGGGGTTTACGCTTTTATAAACTCCCCTGACAGGTTTTGTACGAAGGAGATTTTCAACAAAAAAATCAACTCTATATAAATCGTAGGCATTTATTAATTTCTGCAATGAATTATCTCTACTGCCGTCATTAACAACAATGATCTCGAGGTTGGTGTAATAGATGGATAACAATGACCGGACGTTTTCAATAATACCCATCCCTTCATTGTATGCCGGAGCAATTATACTTACCGACGGTCCGTTCTCAGCGGTTGCCAGTAAGGAATAATCGGTTGAGCTGTTTTTCTTATAATTTCTCAACGTCTCACCAATGGACACAACTGCAATAAGTACATAGAAAATCAGCATACAAATACCATAGATGTATATGATATCTATCAATATTCCCGCTGCTATTTCAAACCAAATCATAACTAAACGGCGGATTTTACGTGAAGGAAAATTTTGGAGTAAGGATCTCCATGAGTAATGCAATATTCCTCCAGCAGATAACCTGCATTATTTCCCATATTGCTCAATGCCCTGGCAGCAGTAATTTTTAATGTATCATCATATAACGCTAATACTTCCAGCAAAAAATCAGTGTGCTCTTCATTACCTATTTCGCCTATAATTTTTACGATCGTTATTTTGTTTCGTCGGGTCTCATTTGCAAACCTCCTGATGAATATATTTGCGGTGTGCTGGTTATATATTTCTTTAAGGCACCTCAAGGCAACAAAGCGGACCTTCTCGCTCTTGTACCGCAGGCATTTCACCACTTCATTGTGCATCGATCTTTGTTGAAATTGACCAATAAGTCTAAGTGTAAATATTACCAGTGATTCATTGGGAGAAGAAAGTAGCAGGTGTAAATCAGGAATGTCAGAAACGGGCGAAGAAGAAAGCATGCTGATTAACCTCATCTGCTGCCATTCAGAAATAGGATAGTTGAGCACATTCAAAAACCAAAGTCCTCCAAAGCCAGATAAATGGACCAGAGCAGTTTGAGCTTCCATTCTTACATGTTCATTGCTGCTATTTATTTCATTGAATATTTCGGGCATTTTATGGTGTTGTTCCATAATAGCCAATTCCTGGATCCCCTTTGCAACGTTGTTCCAGTTTTTACTTTTTAGCTTGGTCGACGAGTCCTGGTCAAGTCTTAACTTCAGGTAGAGCCTTAGAAAATTGTCGCCAAACCTTCCTTTTATATTTTTCCTCCCATTTATTATTTCATTGATAACAAATTGCCGGTTTGATTTCTTTTGAAGTTGCTTTTTTAAAATTTCCGAGAAAGTTAAAGAGCTATTTATATTGTCAGTAAAAGAATCTTCTGTTAGAATTTCTCTTATTAAAAGCGTTCTTAAACTACCATCCAATCTCTTCTTAAAAACCTCTCTTCTATTTTTGATTGCCATATATGTAAAAATGGCAACTACTAAAAACGCACAGATAACAATTTGAATTTTAACCAGGAGATACACCTTATCGACTCTTGAAACCGGCCTATAAGCCGTGTTATCCGGATATGTCGGCGCCACCTTTTTTCTTTCAGTTTTTATGCTGGAAGAAACGATTTTGGGAGTTGGCGTAACAGCTGTGTGAGCAATTGGGACAGAATCTATAACAGCCTGTTGCAGGATAATTTTTCGAGGTGGCGCTTCGTTGGAAGTATTGATATTAGGATCAACTTTTGCAAGGGGAACCAGTTCCTGCTTCGGGTTAACAATGCCAGTTGGAATGGTTGTCTTAACATCGTCAATTGGAATGGTTGTAAAGACAGTTTGACTTGTTTTTGAAGTATGCAAAAAACCATCAATAACAAGCTTGCTATCAAATTTTGAAACAAGCCTGTTATTGTTATAAATCAAAGAAAAACCAGATGCGGTCCGCTTGCTGTTTTTCTTAAACTGCACTATTCTTTCAGACGATCCATTTACCCGAAATACAGGCACTAATATTTCATTTGATCCCGCTTTTTTGCCTTTCGAATAATTTTTTTTGTTTAAAGGAATTGTCAGGTACTTTGGTAATACTGCAGCATTGTAATATTCGAGATTGTTGTAGTCTGCAACCTCTTCACCTGTCAACCGATATAGTCTTCCTATCGAATTAAATGTCTCTTTGCCTTGCACAACATGCCTCAAATGAAGATGAGGTTTTGAATTGTTTGACTTAAGTCCTTTTTGAGAAAACGATGCATAAAAGCTTACGCAAAACAGGGCAGTACACAAGATTTTGGCGAAAAGTCTTTTATGTCCATTTGAAGAAATGAAAACAGAGCTCATTTATATTTTGTATAAAATATCGATTAAGAAAAAAAATGGGCTTACAGCGTAGTCTGAACGTTTTCCATGAATTCCGGTACCCCATTCCGGACCTTTATTTTTACAAGCCGCTTTACTCGCATGGAAAGTTCTACAAGGCTAAAAGGTTTGGTTACATAATCGTCGGCTCCTAAATCAAAGGCCTCCTTTACTGCTCTTTCCTGGCCTAATGCAGAAAGAACGATTACTACTATTTTCTTATTTACTCCATTTTTTATCCTGGCTATGATTTCAAGGCCGGAATAGAAAGGCATCATTACATCTGTTATAATAACATCAGGCACTTTTTCTTCAATTTGCATCAAGGCTTCTCGTCCGTTGTTCGCTGTGATTACTTCGTGTCCTTCTTTAATAAAATAAGTTTCCAGGGTCATTAATATCAATGGATCATCTTCAGCTACTAATATTACCATACTTGCAATCTTTAATGGTTTTCATCTTAGGGTAAAAAATATTGCACTAACTAACTCTAATAACAACTCCAAACGTTACAAAGAACATAGAAGACAAGACACCAGAATGTCTTACAATTTTCGTTAAATAAAGAGGATCTTAAGAATTAGTTTAATTAAAAAACTGGTCGAAGGAATTTCAACGAAATAGGACTAAGTCTTTTTATAGAATAATAGTTCGAGCACAAGAGTGAACTTAACTTAATGAAGAGTATAAGATCACAATAGTTGCAATTAAAACCAAAAAAATGAGGGCAATTCTGATCAGCAATTGATGCCGCTTCACTTCTTTTAGTTTCAAAATTACAATTCCAGGCTCAAATTATTTAGATACTTTAAATATAAACAATTCTTATCTTATTCGCAATCAACGGCTTTTGGCAATTTTTAGAATAATTATGGCTGAATGAAAGATGTGACGTGACTCAATCCAAAATAAAACAAAGGCACAAAGTTTAAGATCACATTATTGAAATTTGCAAAATATATTTATGATTACTTAATTAGTTTAATTGCCATTAAATGAAAAATCAGATCAAGAGGGTTACTCTATTCACAATATTTACCCTACGTTTTTTTTCTTTTCATTCAACTCCGCAAAATGCGACAACCGTGAGTTTTAATAATGACTGGAAGTTTCTTAAAGGAGATATAACAGGTGCAGAAAAAGAACGTTTTCCGGATACTAATTGGCGAAATTTAGATCTTCCTCACGACTGGAGTATTGAAGATCTTCCTGGCTCAATGTGACAGCGTTATTGGGCCTTTTTCAAAATCCAGCATCGGTGGTACTTCAACGGGTTATACTATGGGTGGAACTGCATGGTACCGCAAGCATTTTACAGCAAACACGATCGGCAACAAAAAGACCAATATTTATTTTGATGGGGTTTATATGAATTTTGATGTTTGGGTAAATGGTAAACATGTGGGCAATCATCCCTACGGCTATACAGGTTTTAGTTATGACATTACCCCTTTTCTTAACAGTCAGCCGAAACAAAATGTAATAGCCGTGAGGGTTCATAATGAAGGTAAAAACAGCAGGTGGTATAGTGGTTCAGGCATATACAGAAATGTTTCAATAACTACCAGTAACCGGTTCGGAAGTTTCTAACCGGGTTGCAGATCGAAACCGAATAAAAGCAGATCGCAACGATGTGAGTTTTGTTACTGTTGAGATACTCGATGATGCTGATCGTGTAAT
>JAOQAJ010000016.1 GCA_025963675.1 Segetibacter sp. | reverse complement strand
CTTCCTAAACTCGTAATGTATTGAAAAAGAATCGCATCTCATTTTTCACTCGATTTTTCACTCGGTTCATTTTAGAACTCGTTAAAAAAGTAGCTCTTTTTTCAGGCGATCTCGCGTATCAGCACGTTCGAAAGTTACAAAAACGACTACCTCACGTAATAAGGAACATAGTTCAGATACTGTAAACTCACCACTCTTTTCTATCCCTTTTTTGCCGGCTACCATCCATTTTAAACCCGGCAGTAATAGATTTAAAAAAGAAACTGACGCGGTCAGCAAATTATTTATTCCTCCGAAAATTGGCGATATAAAAACTCTCTTTACTTTTTCAGCAGGCCCTAATTAAAGATTTAATTACTTCTCTACCCAAAACTCAATAACATTATGCGGAACTGTTATAGCAAGCATTTCTCCTCCTTTGTTTTCTCCAATAGCTCTATTTCTGATTTTTGCAGTATACCTATAACCTCTGAAAGCTTTTTTTGATGTAGATGAAATATTAAATGTAAAAGGACTTCCAGTTCGATTAGTAACGACAAAAACTAATTTGTTTGCTGGTGTCTTATACGCGAGGATACGGTTATCTTGTCTAACCTTATCTTCTTCCACATGTAATCGTTGAGAATTCCATGGCATGTACTTTAAGAAGCCTTCAAGAGCATTAAAATTCTGAGGATTATAATCCCAATGACCTTTTTTAATTTGACTGGACCTTGTAAAGTCATTATCGTCTTCCGGCCGCCAAAAACCTAATGAATAACCTGAAGCTTCTACATTGTAAGTTGGTTTTAAAGCATGAAGCCAATACCATGTTGGCGAATTAGCGAAAGTAAACCAATTCATTACACTTTGGGCAGTGTTGATGAAAAGGGTATCGTTAGTTGGTCGCTGATATTCAAACTCATTTTGAAAAACAGGCTTCCCGAAATTGTTAGATTTATACATCGGGCTTTCCTCGATTATTCTGTTTGAATTGGCACCAATTCTATGGTAAACCCATGCATCAACCAAAGGAAGAAGTTCTTTGTCTTCCCGTATCTTTTTACCTATTTCCCCTGTATGGCCTTCATGAGAGTCTACAATCAAAAGTGCACCGGGTGGCAATGCTTTCTTTACTATTGGAGCTACCACCTTAAAAGCTTGTAAATATTGTTCAGGTGAATACACGCAATGAGAGTAAGATTGAGGGCCGGATTTACTTAACGTCAAGCCTCCTACATCTCCAACTCCTGGTTCATTTTGCAGCCCCCACATTGAAACCTTAACACCATTCCTTTTCATATAACTGAGGTCATCAACCAAGGCATTTGCAAAACTTGTTAAAAAAGGTTTATCGAATTGTTTTAAAGTGCCGCCTATATAGCTATTTGTAGATTTCCAATAAGGTGCAGGAGACCAATACTCCATCGAAATACCTTCCATACCAGATTCCCTGATCATCTCTTTCAAGTCGTTCAATTGATTGGGATAACGCTCAATCACCCTGCTTTTGGTAGAGTCTAAGCCCCGAAAATATAAACCCATAGCTAACCTGCAATAGCGAAACCCTTTCAGTATTTCCTTATAAAAACGTTTCCTTTCTGATGGAACCAGGTTAGACGGAACCGCTATTACTTCATCTGGCAATCCCCGATTCCCAGATCCAATAGCATCATTTTGAATTTCCACCCCAAGCCCCCAAATTATCTGTTCTGGCTTGTCTAACCGAAATACATATTTACCTGATTGTTCATTTTGTGCTAAAACTATGGTGCTACAAAAAACAAGACACGATGTAAGAATAAAAGCTTTCATTTTTTTTGAATAAGTCCTTATGAATAACATCTTACCTCATAAATCTGGGCAGACGGATCTCCGTTTGTTGAATGAACATTTATACGGAGATCTTTAGTGGTAACTGGTTTATTTAAGATATGTTTACGATGTCGGTGATAATTGTCTTTAACCTCAAATACAGTTTCCCAGCTATTGTTTATGAATGCTGAAATAGAATAATCTTTAGGACATTGAGCATCTCTATAAAACGGCTTATAAGCATGGTATTCCCTTAATAAATGTCCTGGAAAAGTTAATTCAACCTGCTGGATCTCACAATCTTCTTCCCAATGTAATTGCACCCATTGTGTTAAGGGCAAAGCAGGATCAGACTTCCATAGGTTAGTAAATTGATGAGGCCTGGTAACTCCATTGTTTATATTTTCAGGAATAAAACAAGGTTGCGCAGGTGTGATTTTAAAACTAAGCGTATGGCCATTACCAAAACGTCTCATCTTATTTTCGCTAATCTGGTACATGGAAATATGCCCCGGTTCTATTCTGCCTGCCATCAACCATTCAACGTTGTCGTTGGGTAATAAATCAAGGCGCAGGTATTTCTTTACAGGTACATTTTTCAAACCCACATTCCATTGCACCCAGTTTTTGCCAACAGGGACCGTTAATTCTGCCTCAGCTAAAGTTCGCAGATCACAAGCGCGATAATCCCAAATATCGCTTCCAACACGAAGTTGTGCGCTTACCTTTTGCACTTTGTCTGATGTATTGTTCAAAAAAACTTCAACTAATTCTACTTCCGGGCAACCAATAGCAATAAGCTGCCCCTTCCGGGTTTGTAGTTGTTCGTTCAGGTATTGCGGTTGATCTCTCCATATCTGCAAACCTTCGTCTGCACCTTTACTTTCAGGCCCTGCTCCATATAATAATGCATGGCTACTAGCTGTTACCGAAGCCATTGGAGCTATATCAAGGCTATCTTCATTTTTATAATTAGGCAAAAAACATCCGTCACGTAGTAATTGTTGCTGAATTTCTTTAATAGCTTTTACTGGAGTATGAGCAATTGAAATGTTTTTCTTTATAGCAATAGCAGCAG
>JAOQAJ010000394.1 GCA_025963675.1 Segetibacter sp. | reverse complement strand
CAGTTGAAGTTACAAATTTAAAAAAATCATTGGTTGAGGTTACTTTCATATTTCTTCTTCCACTTGTGGAAGTTAAAAATAACCACTACCAGATGCTGAAGCATGATTTTTACACTTACTAAAAGATCAAGCGAAAAAATTCTTCTTTTGAGAAAGAAGGAAATTCTTGAAAAGTGCTGGCCAACTATGACTTTTATAACACTAAAAAAGTTTGATTTCCTTCCATTTTTTGAATTGTAATACACACTCATTTCTTCAAACTTCCCTAAATTCCACCCGTTTCTGACTTTCCGCCAAGGGTGGATTACTTTCGCTGTCCTGGCAAAGAGAATTGTTTTATTCGTGGCAATAACTCTATCCTTAAAATCATAATCTTCGAGATGAGGATACTTAAAATTCTCATCAAATCCTTGCAGTTCGTCAAAAAGCTCTTTTTTTATCGCGAAGTTGCAGCTTAGCAGGTATCCACCTTTAGTGTGAAAATTTAGCGGCGCTCTCTGCAACGGACTTTGCCGTTTTCCTTCTGGTTCAATTAATCCTTCGAGAACTTCCACGTTAGGATTTTCAAGAAGTAACAATTTGTAGTTTTCCAGCAGTGAAGTATTTGGTAAACAATCGTCATCAATAAAAACCAGCCACTCTCCTCTTGCATACTTTGCCCCATTATTCCGATTTGCGGCAGGTCCTTTTTTTGGTCCTTCAATCCATTTTGCCCAAGTATATTTTTCTCTGATTAAATCCTTCGCTATATTTTGTTTACTGTCATCGGTAACAATTACTTCGTACGTGAAATTATTAGTGATTTGAATTGTAGGAGCAAGTAAGTCAAGGCAGCTGGCCAGTAAATTGTTTCGGTTGCACGTTGGTATAATAACAGTGAAGATCATTGATCTACTTTTTTTTTACTGATCGGTTAAGGTAAAGACGCATAAACCTGTGTGGAAGTTAACACATTAGTTTTTTAATTCGCCATTACCGCTTGAAAGTGTGCCATGTTGTTTTTAGAAGTGGTTTTTGCATGATGTAAAAACACTTGTTCTATTTGCAGTGTTATTCACCCTGCTTTTACATTTAACAAATCATATTTCTTTTTCGGCAAGCTATTTTCATACGCTTTGGCAAAACCGCTAATTGGTTAATTATTTTAAAACAAATACCATGAAAAAAATTCTTCTCCCCATCCTGCTAATCCTATTATTGCCCATGTCTTATTCCTGCGGAACTTTGAAATCTTTAGGATATAAGTTAACAGAAGCCGATGCAGCGTCTGCCATAAGGCAAATGTTAGATTTAGGCACCAGAGAAAACCTTGCAGGCGCATTTACCAAGGAAACCATTCTTTCAACTCTTCTCCCTGAGTCTGTAAGTAAAACATTAAATACCATCAACACGCTTGGGCTCACCAGTGAAGTAGACCGCTTCACTACAACCTTAAGCACCGCCGCACAAAAGTCTGCAACTGCTGCCGCTCCTATTTTTGTAAATAGTATCAATAACCTGACCTTTACTGATGCGATCCGTATCATTAAAAACGGTGGTACTTCTGCTACCGATTATTTAAGAAGTTCTGCAGGCAGTAACCTTCGCCAATCAATAAGACCTGTTATGCAGGCAGCATTAGATGAGTATAAAATAAATGAACAATGGAATAACATTATTAAGCCAGTAAAAGCGTTAGCGGGAAATAAATTAAACCTCGATCTCGCTACTTTAATGGCAGGGGCTGTAAGTGAAGCCATGTTTCGCAAAATAGCGGAAAAAGAAGTGCAGGTTAGAAGTGATGCTTCTGCAAGAACAACTTCATTGTTACAAAATGTTTTTTCTAAAAACTGGAACGAACAGTAATATCTAATCTTATACAAATAACATAAAACGGTTACTAAAAAGAGCAAAATGAAAAATTAGAAATTTCTTTCATTTTGCTCTTTTTGTTTCCAGAAATTCTATTTCTTTTGAATAATAAATGTATGATGTGCATTCTCAGCATTGTAATTAATAGCAAGATTATGCGTATCACAGATCTTTTTTACTATGGCAAGCCCAAGACCGTTTGAGGCATCAGAAGTACTTTTCGATTTATTAAATCTTTTAAATAATTGCTTCTCGTCAATTGCCGGCAAATTGCTCGAATTACTGATCTGGTATCTATTTGCAGTTACGCTTATAGTAATATCTCCGCCGACGTAATTGTACTTTACCGCGTTGCCTAACAGGTTACTAATTAAAGTGTCTCCCAGCAGTGAGTGAAGGGTTATCAGAAAGTCTTCTCCAAATTCCGTATGCACCTGCAGTTCCTTGTCTTTAATCATTTCATCAAAAAGTTTTAAATATTTCTTAGTTACGTCTGTAAGGCTTATTAACTCGTTTGTTTCGTACTGATTGTTTTCAATTTTAGCTAATAACAAGAGGGACTGGTTTAGTTTGCTTAACCGGTTTAAAGCAGTACTTGAATCTATAATTGCCTCTACCTGCTGATCATTTAGGTTATTGTCTTGTAACAGCAGTTCCATTTTACTTTGTACGACGGCTAACGGAGTTTGCATCTCGTGGGCTGCATTTTCGGTAAACTCTTTCATGTTTACATAATCATTGTGAATTTTATCGGCCATTAAATTGAGTGAAGTATTCAATTCATTAAATTCAAGAATGTTTGTGTTTTCAAACCGAACAGCTTCCATTTTTTGTAATTCTGCCTCTCTTATTTTCTGCAGAGAGCGACGGAACGGCTTCCAAAGCCTTTTGCTGATCAGCCAATTGAAAAGTAACGTAGCTCCAAAAAGTCCTACAAATACAAAGAGCATAATCCTTGTAACATTTACTTCCATGGCAACTTTCTGGTCCTGGGCCCTGCGAATTTTTATTAAGTACGCTAAACCATTTACAGGCAAAACATGAGTTAATTGCCTGTATAGTATTTTTTTATTTCCTTTTGTTTTATAAGAATCTTCAATAGTTGGATAAGTAGTAACCGGCGCATTAACCGGAGCAATCACAATTTCCGGTGTTCTTAAAATAAACGTGGCACCGTCAGCTTGGGTTTCCAGTTATTGGATCCACTGAACTTCTTCAGAAATCAGTTCCTCATCCATGCGATGGTTCATCTCCTTGCTGAATTGCTGGTACAGGAAAAACCCGGCTGCAAACAGTAAAGGCACCATTGCAATGAGAAAATATAATGTGGTTTTTGTAAGAAGGCGCATGGGGGAAAGTCGTTGAGTCAAACAGTCAATTGGTTAGGAGTTTTAGTTTTGAGTTTTGAGTTTTGGGTTTTGGGTTTTGGGTTTTGCGTTTTGGGTTTTGGGTTTTGGGTTTTGCGTTTTGCGTTTTGGGTTTTGGGTTTTGGGTTTTGGGTTTTGGGTTTTGGGTTTTGGGTTTT
>JAOQAJ010000371.1 GCA_025963675.1 Segetibacter sp. | reverse complement strand
TATTTATCGCGCTTACTTCTTTCCTGCTAGGGCCATCTATTTATACTTATAAAGTGACTGGGTTAAACGGAGAGACTATAGATTTTTCTAAGTTCAAAGGAAAGAAAATAATGATCGTAAATACTGCGTCGAAATGTGGCAATACTCCGCAATACGCAGAATTGGAACAGCTTTATGAAAAGTATCAAAACAAGCTGGTGATCATAGGTTTTCCTGCAAATAACTTCAAAGAACAAGAACCAGGCACCAATGCCGAGATCCAGGAATTTTGTAAGAAAAATTATGGTGTAACTTTTCCAATGGCAGAAAAAGTTTCTGTAAAAGGCGATGACATTGCTCCTCTCTTTCAATACCTGGTAGATGAAGCTAAAAAGAAAGGTATTGAAGACCCAATCAAATGGAATTTTACAAAATTTCTTCTTAATGAAAAAGGAGAATTAATTACCGTTATTCATAATAAAACAAAACCTATGAGCGAGGAAGTTTTAAAATATTTCAACTAATCGCTTTCGAATTCTACTAAATAAATAGCCGCCAAAATTGGCGGCTATTTATTTTATCTAAAATTGAAAATACTTTCTTTTTATTACCATCCGAAACAATCTGTATTTAGATCGATTGAAAGCACCTTCCATTTCCATCAATTGACCATGGGTTCACTATTTTTTTGAAACACTTTTTTCCTTACCGAGTTCCACTACTGCCAGCACAGGAAAATGGTCAGAAGGATACTTGCCAAAATAGGTGTCTGTTAGTATTCCCCACCTGCTAGGTATAAAATGTTTTGTCATGAAGATGTGGTCAATTACTGTTCTACCACGTGGTGTCCTGAAGCCATTCATCGATGAATTGTTGGCGTATGGAAATTTGACTTTTGTGAATACATCTGTTAACAAGCCCGACGTTGCCAATGTCTGGTACCATTCGCTGTCTCTTCCGCCATTAAGATCTCCAGTAAAAAGGACCGGCGACTGCCCCGCAATCTCCTTAATTTTTGCAAGTATTAGCTTGCTGCTTTCCCGGCGGGCAACTACCCCCTGGTGATCAAAATGTACATTGAATGTATAAAATCGCTTTTTTGTTTTCTTATCTTCCAGATAAACCCACGAGCAAATTCTATTGCAACAAGTCGCATCCCACCCTTTACCGGGTTTATCCGGCGTTTCTGACAACCAGAAATCACCGCTTTTTAATAAGGCAAAACGATCTTTTTTGTAAAAAATCGCAGAATGCTCACCCGCATCCTGTCCATCGTCGCGGCCTTTGCCATACCGGGCGTACTCCGGCAAGGCAGCAGCTATATCGTTCACTTGATTTGGCAATCCCTCCTGGGTACCCAGTACATCAAAATCATGGAAGCGGATTAGGTTCGACACAATCGGGGCCCTGTCTACCCACAAATTACCTGAGTCTCGGGGGTTGTCATAGCGAATATTAAAAGTGCCGATAGTTATTTTCTGCGCGTTTATTTTGACTGCAGATAGGAAAAGGATGGCCACAGCCAGCCAGATTCGAAGCTTCATTTCTTGATATTAAGGTGCTTGAAATTTTAATTCCAGCCTGGGTTTTGTTTTAAGTTCGGATTGCGCTGCAAGTCGTTCAACGGAATGGGATAGAGGTAATTTTTGTCGTTCCATTTCCTGGCAATTTCATTCATCCAAATCAGTTCACCAGAGGTCCCATTTTTCAGCTGTAGTGAATTTACAGTAGAGCCAATTTTGGGTGAAACATCGACGTACGTTACACCACTCAGAGTGGGCGAAGGACGTGTGCCCTGGTAAAATACCACGTCGAAAATACCATCTTCATTCAAATCCATGGGTGTATTCAGCGCCGGAACATAAAACCCATTCCATTCCTTTTCCATCAGTTCTCCTCTTTTCCACCTCAGTATATCCGGAAACCGTAATCCTTCCAGGCATAATTCAATACCTCGTTCCCTCCTGATTTCAAGTATGGCTGGGTCACTAATATTTGGAAAATAATTCGTCATCAAATAGGGATCAGCTATTGTTGGTTTGGTGGTTAAGCCACCTGTAATACCTGCTCTTGCTCTTAGTGCGCCAATAGTGATTGCCCAATCCTGGTTCGTAAGCGTGCCCAACTCAGCTTTTGCTTCAGCATAGTTTAATAATACTTCCGCATAACGGAACAAGGGGACGATATTCGTATTCAAGGCTCCTGCATCATAATAAGCATCGTCCAATGTCATTTTAATTGGCTGATATCCTGTAAAAGTGTAAGAGAAAACTGGTGGTGCAGGCACTTGTTGTCCATTGCTGATCCTTTTATAATCACCTGTACGTATGGTTTGCTTCAGTCTCAGATCGCGATTCTTTACCTCGTCTTTAAACACCATAGTGGTATAAGCGGGATTGTCGGTGAAGGGTGTACCGTCCAGTTTGAGATAAGTGTTGATGAATCTGCGAACAAAACTTGCTTTTGCCCCATAAGTTCCGCTGGTGTACCACCAGTTAGCATCGCCTAATACTCCAAGACTTACGTCTGCAACTGCAGCCTGCAACACCTCGTTGGCTAAAGGGGTATTGCTGGTGAACACCTGGCGATAAGATACCCCCGGGCCTCCGGCAGTGTTAAGCGAGAATCCTCCATTTTTGATGATTTGTTCAGCCGCGGAAGCGCTCTCCTCGAGCCATTTGTTAGCCGAACTCATCAAATTCAATTCTGTATGGTATCTTCTGTAAGTGCCTTCAAAAAGACAAACCCTGGATTTATAAGCATAAGCCACCCATTTGGTAATAGTAGTGCGGCTAGGATCATTAGTAGTTTGAATGTTGGCAGCGGCAAAATTGAGATCTGCCAACACAGAGTCCATCACTACCTCTCTTTTATCACGACCAGCTGTTAATGCTGGATTTTCAATATCCAGCGGTTTTCCAATCCAGGGTACATCACCAAAACGAATCACCTTGTCCATGTAAAAATACGCCCTGAAATAGCGGGCGATGCCCTGGTAGTTGTTGCGAACAGCTTCAGGGATTGCCGGATTATTATTATTTTGAATAAAATAGTTGATATTCCTTAAGTCTGACCAGCTCCATCCAGAGCTGGTGTTGGCGCCATAGCCCCCTTCCCGAATAAAATTATCGACTGCTTTTACTGCGAGGTAGTCTGTCATAGCCTCCAGGCTGATCGAGTTTCTGGGAAGAAAACCCATTCCGTAAAAGGAATTGGTGTACAATTTCAGGCCGTTCTCCGTGCTAAATACGGCCTCTTTTGAAGCGGTTGATTGTGGGAGCTGATCAAGTTTGTCACAAGCTGTAAAACCTAAACTACTCAGCAAAATCCCTATACATAGTTTTTTCATCTTTTCTAATATTTTATTTTTAGCTGACTTTTCGCAGCATTCTATCGCAAATTAAAAGGTAAGGTTTAAGCCAAAAGAAAAACTCTTTAATAATGGATAATTATAACCATCACCAGGATTGCTGTTAGGATCAGTATTTATGTCCCTGTCTGCAGCCACGGCGTTTTCTACGTCAATGGTATTTTTAACAATCTTGTACATAGGTGAAAAAGTCAACAAATTCTCGCCCGAGAAATATATTCTCAAGCTGCGGGCACCAATCCGGCTTACCCATCCTGCAGGCAGGTTATAGCCAACCTGGATATTTTTCATTCTTAAATAAGCAACATTCTGCAAGTAACGTGTCTGGGCAACACCCAATGTCCGGTTCGTACTGCTCGATGCTGCTCTTGACATTGTTCTTGGGAAATACGCGTCGGTATTTTCAGGTGTCCACATATTCCCCAGATGGAACTTTGGTATGTTATTGTAAGGGCGATTGTATTGTCCCCAAAACATTTCTGCCTCTGTACTTGGATACCATTGTTGCTTCCCAATACCCTGGAAAAAGACAGAAAATGAAATATTATTCCAGTCGGCACCCAGGTTTGCAGCATAACTATACCTTGGGGAAGCATTGCCGATAATTCGCCTATCACCGGACGCGTCCACTCTATTCTCTCCCACGTTAATTAACCCATCTTTATTCAAGTCTTTCAACTTGATATCACCCGGATACCATAAATTGGATGGAGAAGCCCGCATTTGTGGGTTTTGTTTGGCATGTGACGCGACATCTGCCGCATCAATGAAAAAACCTTCTGTTTCATAGCCCCATATCTCTCCGATCGTTTGCCCTTCGTAGTAATCGCTTAGCAGCTTTGTCGGGTTCAAGTACCGGTCAATTGTTGATTTATTGTCAGATAAAGTCAATCGTACATTATACCTGACCGGCTTTTTGCTATTACCAATTTTGTCGTTCCAGGTAAGGGAAGCCTCCCAACCCCTGGTAGTGAGGTCAGCATAGTTGCCTCTGGGAGTAGATGCTCCAAAGACAGCAGGAGGGGTGAGGCCACTCGTAAACATGTCTGTTGTCTTACGAATATAGGCATCGCCTGAAAAACTTAGGCGGCCGGATAGCATAGCCACATCTAAGCCAATATTACTGGTAGTGGAAGTTTCCCAGGTGAGGCCGGCAGGCACCACATTAGGGTTGCGGGTGGTTTGAGGTCTGGCTCCGTTTAAGATTACTCCTGACTGGCTGATGTTGAAGACTTCCTGGAAGGCGTAGGATGCGATGTTACCATTACCGAGTGATCCATAAGAAGCCCTGAGTTTCAAATCGGAAATAGCCCTGGGTGAAACATTCCAGAACGCCTCTTTATTAATTCTCCAGCCGGCAGATACAGATGGGAAAAAACCGTATTGCTGATTGGACGGGAATTTTGATGAACCGTCGTAACGGCCATTAATTTCAATCAGGTAACGATCTTTAAAAGCATAATTCAGCCTTGAAAAGCCTCCAAGGATAGCCCATTGTTCATAACCCCCACCGGTCGTTATAGCCTGTCCCAAAGCAAGGTTCAGATCAGTGGCATTTTCGAAAATCAGACCGTTACGCTGTACTGCAACACGGTTAAAAGTGGATTGCTCATAGTTATAACCAACCATCGCTTTCAAATAGTGATCATCCCCCAAATGGTTTTCATATTCTGTATAGATATTCGTTGCCCAATACCTGGTTGTACGATTATCAAAGGCCAAATCATTAGTGGTTGTTCCAACATAAGAAGTAACTCCCTTGAAGTTACTATAGGGAACCTGCACACGTCTTTGTTCTCTGTCATTTTCTGTATTACGAAACGTAAAATCAACATTTACACGGAACTTGTTATTAAAAAACTTACTTCTCAAACCGGTAATGTTTCTGAATACCTCGCGACGTGTATCGATTCCATTTTTCCCATATATAAAATCTCCTACTGTATATACTGAAGAAAAAGTTAACGAACCATCGGGGTTAAACAGAGGCATGGTGGGATGCCCCTCGTCAGCTATATTTCTCCAGATACCACCGCCTTCACCCACATTAATGGGGTTATGATAATCTACAGTGGAATAATCTGTATTGTTTTCAACTGTTAACCAGGGGAACACATCAATAGAACCCCTTGCCCGGATATTTTTTGTATTGTAGTCATCGCTATTGTACCGGAATAAACCGTCCTGCTTTAGAATTCGGCCAGAAATTAAGAACGTTGCTTTCTCACCACCTCCACTTATTGAGATATTGTTTTCAAAGGCTCCCAAATTTTTCTTATATAATGCTCCGTAATAATCGGTGCTGCCATAATAGGTATACTCACCGGTATTGGGATCTATTTCAATCTCATTATAAGGCTGCCCTGATTCTTTTCTTCTCCTGAATTCATCCAAGTATGCCTGGGAAAATTTTTGGGTCTTATTCGCATTCTGTGGAAATGACCCATCACCATTTACGAAGGCTTCTGAAAACATTTTTGCCCAGGTGTAACCATCGGTTACGAAATCGGGCCGGGTGACCGGGGATTTTACGGCATAATTGTTTGAATACGTTACACTAGTCCGACCTTTTACTCCTTTCTTTGTAGTGATTAACACCACACCGAATACTCCCCTTGCACCGTAAATAGCAGCCGATGCTGCATCCTTAAGGATGGAAACGGTTTCAATATCGTTTGGATTTATCAGACTTGGATCTCCTTCAAAGCCATCTATCAAAACGAGTGCACTACCTCCCTGACCGATTGAAGTAGTGCCCCTGATATTGTAACTGGGCGATTGGGTAGGCTTGCCATCCCCCATTCTCAAATTTAAATTCGGTAGCAAACCCTGTAAACCCTGGGTAAGGTTGGTCATTGGCCGATTTTCCAAATTTTTTGAACTAATCTGATCCACCGCACCTGTTGCATTTGCTCTTTTTTGTGTGCCATACCCTACTACAATCACCTCCTCCAATGCAGCTTTCGCCGAGGCCGCCAGTCCTATCACAACAGGAGTATTTTCTCCGGCTTTTACAGTGAAATTCCGAATCACTTGCTGCTGGTATCCCACATGGGTTGCAGTGAAACGGTAATTAGCCCCGGGCGTCAGTTGGTTGAAACTAAAAATCCCCTGATCATTGGTGATGGTACTCTTTTGCGACGTGCTATTCGATTCATTTATCGCGGTAATAGTCACATTAGGCAGACCGGCGCCTGCTTCATCGCGTACAACTCCTGTAACAGTTGCATTTGTCTGGGCGCGGCTCCAAAAAGAAATACTCAGTAGGAGCAAAAGAAAAAGACCAACATGGCAATTTCGTTTCAGTTCAATTTTCATTGTTTTGTATTTAATTAGTTATGGTTTTACGATGCTTAGTAGCCCGGACACTTATATACCGGTTATAATAAATGCAAACTACAGGATAAGAGAGAAGAAAAGCTGGTAACAATTTTACCAAATTGTAAACTTTCATACTGTTTTGTTCGCAAGTCTTAATAAATAAAAAATTGATCTTTGTAGTGCAATATTTCTTTGAAAAAGGGAATCAAAAGGGTAAATAAAATATGTAGTTTTTTTCATGAGCAATCGTTTAAAATGAGAAATATAGTGGCAAATTGGAAGAAGCTGTAATGTCAGAACGTTAGTGTTTTAAACAACAATTTATGGTAAAATGCTGCTTGGCTAAAAAAATTAAGGTGGCGGAAGAAAACAGACTTCATTTTTCAACATTTAATCATCATCGTCCTTTCTCTCTTTTTTAGGCAATATCATTTTTTTAGGATAAGGTTCATTTCCCTTTGAAGCGAACCAAAGAATTCGGTTTAAAAGATCATCATTCCCACTGTCGATATGATCGAACTGCGGTGAAGCGGATAGTTCTGCATATTTCCTAGCCTTCCCTCTTAATGACGCCACGCTTTTATTCATCTCGTTCAGAGGGATATTATTTTTTAAAAATGCATAAGGCGAATTATTAAAATTGCCTGTAAAACAATCAAACATAGGTAGCGCTGTAGCGTCGAAAAGGTTCATTGGAGGTATCCCTAAAATCTGTTCGATTGTGCGAATAATAGATGTCTGATTATAATTGGTTTTAACAGTTTTACCAAGACGAGAATACGGACTTAAAACAAATCCTGTAGTACGATATGCAGATACATGATCCCAACCGGATTGCGAATCATCTTCAGTTACAAACACAGCCGTCGAATCCCAAAAGCGACTACGCGACAAGGCATCAATAATTCTACCCAACGCCAGGTCATTATCAGCAACCATTGCTCTTGGTGTTGGAAAGCCTTCACGGGTGCCGGATGTATGATCTGCAGGCAAAGCAAGAATCATTAACTGCGGCAATTGATCACCCGGCATCTTTTCATAAGCTCTCAACTCCTTAATAAAGTCATCAGCCCTGAACTGGTCATTTATTCTTGCTCCTTCGTAACACGGATAAGTTTGAGATAAAATAGGGCGCAGCCTTGATATAGTGGTTTCGTTCTTAAAATCTAAAGGCTTACCGTCAACATAGGACTGGTAAATGCTTGTCCAATTTGCACCCGCAGGTAGCCTTGGAACGCATGCCTCGCCATATACCCTTACTGTCTTACCATGGTCCAGGGCGTTGTTCCATATAAAACCTTTTTTGTTATACACTAAAGCATCGGCTAACACGTGAGGATAACTTCTAAACCAGGCACGAACATTTTTTTCAACATAGTCTGTTACTATTGCAGCGGTAGACCACGAATGTCCTTCAGCAGATGATTTTCCGGAAGCATAGAAGTTATCCAGTAACATAAAATCTTTTGCAAGCTTATGCTGGTTTGGAGTTATCTCATTCCCAAAAATACAAAGCTCCTTCATTCCATTTCCTTCAGCCATATCGCCCAACACCTGGTCGTAAGTTTTGTTTTCTTTTATAATATATACGACGTGCTTAAAAACTGAAGGCTCACCTATCCTCTCAGGAACCGGCTTCGCCGCAACACCTGTTCTTGGTAGAAGTTGTGTGATTTTTGTCCTGAATAGCAAATTGGCAGCCTCTACCCTTTTTGTATAAGATGCCAATTGGTTTTTACCAGGCAATGAAATAATTGATACTGTTGCAGCCTGCTCATGAATAGTCATTCCTCTTTTCGTTTTAACCCTTGCCCCTTCACCTTCCAGGTTTGCCACATACAAAGTATTGTTGGTTAATACCATTCCGGCAGGATATGCTTCTGTCGGTATAAATCCTTCTACAAAAGATTTTCCCTTGCCTGATGCAGACGATGTAGCTCCAAGCTTTACGACAGCAATCGCGTTGTCCATACCATTGGATACATACAAAGTAGTGCTGCTGTTATTGATCGCGAGGGCATTTGGAGAGTCGCCGATATACAAGCTTCCCGCACCGCCCAAACTAACGGAGATGGTATCAACCACTTTATCTGTTGCAGTACTTATTACCGAAATGTTATCACTGTTGCCATTGGCCACATACACAAAATCCTGTTCTTTATTTGTAATAATTGCATTTGGGTGAAGCCCTACTTCTATTTCAGTTTGTTTGTTACCACTGGCAAGGTCTATTACGCTTACAGTACCCATTGCAGTCGCACCTGTACGGGGATCGATATATACGTTTGCATAAGGTATACCTGCAGTTTCCCGTGTTCCATCAGTTGGCACCGGCCCCGCCCAATTAGTTACATAAGCCTTTGAAGATGTTAACACCACCCCAAATGGTGCCATCCCTGTTGCCGTTGTCCAAATAACTTTCTTATCGCGCAGCCTGACTTTTGTCAACTGGCTGTTTCCGTTCAGCACTACGTATATATATGCTTCACCACCCTCTTTATTTATAGCTATGTCATTAGGTAATGCCATTGGGGCCGGAGCAATACCTGCAAATGGTATAGCACCAGTTACAGATGCCTTAGTACCATCCCAAACAGCATCCATGATAAAGGATGTTTTTGCCGCGGGGCTCGAAGCGCCCCAATATATATGTACTTTTCTATCGTCTTCTAAAACCTTTATCCCTGAATAAGTGCTCATCAATCCGCCGTAGGTTCCTTCATAGTCCAGGTGGTAAAGAAGACTTTTGGTGTTAACATCAATAAAAGCGACGCCGTACCTGTCTTCCACGGCCAGCACCTCGCCACCGGGTAGCAAGACGCAATCAAGACTGTGATTTTCCAATACCGGATCGCCAAAACGGATAACAGTACCTGCAGGATCGATAAACCTGTTATAGGGCATTAGCACTGATTTACTGTCAACGGCCAAAGTTGCATTATCATACGAACTATGATAATTGTTGTCAACAACGACAGAAGATTTCTTTATTCGCGATGAACTACATGCACTCATGCAAAAGGCTACAACCGTAACCGAATATCTTAGAATGATTGAAAGCCTTCCAATTTTCATATTTTAAAAATTCCTTTTATTATTATTAATAAAATTAATCATCCCTCAACCCAAATCGCTCTTCTCTAATCCAGTTCCTTCTGAAGATTAAAACCATCTTTTTGAGACAAGCTTTTGTTTGCTAATTAAGCATTGTTGTGTCACTCACTTGTACTTTGTATCTGTAATTCAGGAAAAGAGAATAAACAATCAACCAGGTCAATGCATTCAAACCCCTTACAGAGTAACTTTTGATATTTATCGTACCCCAAGCTGCAAAGCAATTATCCATTCAATATTTTAAGCAATAGATTTTGCCATCTACAGTTGCTACAATCAATTTATTATCTCCAATTGGCATTACAGAGTTCACCATACTGTCCGACACTTTATATTGCCACAATAACTTTTTCGTTTGACTGTCTACAGCACTTACAACTCCTGCATTTGATGGCACAAATATGAGACCTTTGCTTTCTACAATTGCCGCAGCACAAATGTCATTTGATAATTTAAGATCTACACTAAAAGCTTTTTCCAAGCTCGTAGCGGACGTAGATATTCCGATCAATTTGCCGTCCGTCGTTTTTACATAAACCAAAGAACTATCGGTTGATAAACCCATCGATTCGCGGACCTTAACATCCGGCATTGTAGCCCGCCAAATTACATTTCCACTGGTTGCGTCAAAACTAGTGATAAACTGATCAGGGGCAACTATAAATACTTTCCCATCCGTTCCTACTGGTTTGCATCCTGCAGGAGAAGACATGCGTGTGTTAGAAGTGTCTTTCCACTTCCATGATAGTTCTCCATTGGAAATATTCAGGGCATAGAGCTCATTACCCCAACTTCCAAAATAAACATTGTTATTATAGAGCAACGGTTTCGTCATCACGAAATCCTTCACCCCATTGAAGTCCCATTTCATTTTACCGTCTTTCAAATTAATTGCCCTAAAATGGCCATCTGAACTGCCGATAAATACTACCGCATCCTTTACTACCGGTGAAGAAACAAACGGTTTAGAAGACCTGAACTTCCAGAGCAGACTTCCTGTAGTGGCATCTAGACAATAAATCATACTGTCTGTGCAAGGTGCTACAACAAAATTTCCTGAAACTACCGGCGTACTATAAACCTTCCCTTTGGTCCTGAATGTCCACTTCCTGCTTCCGTCTTTTTCATCTAATGCATAGATAAACCCTTCATTGCTTGTTGCAATTACCAGGTTGTCTTTTATAGCCGTTCCACTTCCAATGTCATATTTCTCCTCATGCTGCCAAATCTTCTTTACATTAGTATAAGCTGAATTCATTGCATAAGAAGGACGGGGATAACGTGTAGTATCTGTTGTAAAATGATGATCAATCAAGGTTGCTTCCGCCCATTTTCTTTGCGCTCCAGACAAAGCCTTTCTTTCTTCGAAAGTTGCTTTGCCATTTGAAAAAGTGACTATGTTATAAGCGCCGGTTGAGTCTGACCCCCTTGTATTGGTTCGTCCCATTATTCCGGGAACACCATCAAAAGTATATTGCTTATTTTGATGACCATGCCCTACCAAAAACAATTGAATATTTTTCTTCTTAAGTCTTTCAATCGCTTCATGCGAATTTCGTTGCGACTGGTCTTGCGGATAATGGTTGACGTAAACAATGGGAATGTTTTTGTCTTTTAAATTATTCAATACCGAGTCCAGCCATACAAGATCTTCTTTAGGCACTTGTCCCGGCGCTTTGTGTTGCATATTAGGACCAGCGTTTGTCCCGATAAACATGTATCCTTTATGTTCGAATAAAAAACGGCCGCCACCAAAAACTCGTGTAAAAATTCTTCCACCATTTGGTGACCAGTAAGTATCGTGATTGCCCGTTACAATGTGCAGAGGTTTGTTAAGTTTTGACAGAATGCTTTTAGCCTCCCACATTTCTTCATCAAAACTATTTTCAGTTATATCACCAGAGATTATTACAAATTGTATTGAAGGGTCTGCATTTATGTCTGCGATAGTTCTTCTCAGGTCTTCATCAGCATTTTTTACTCCAATATGAGTATCTGAAAGAAAAGCAAACTTAAAGGCTTGTGTAAATGCCGCGCCGGGTGCCAGAAATATCAAAAAGAAAAGCAAAAATTTATTCCTCATATATCGCTAATAAGTTCTAAGCTCGTCATGATCGTTTCGTACCAGTAAAAGAGTGACTAAACTTCGCCTGTCCATTTTACTTTTTAGTTAAGAGCAAGGCGTTCTATCGGCCCCCACTTATCCGAATCGGCTAATCCGGTATAACTAAATTCATCGCTCCAGGCCAGTTTCCAATTTGATGAAGTTGCCTGTGCCTGTACAACTGACATGTCGAGAGTGAGCAAAACAATAAAGAACATTAAACGTACAAGTACTGGCATAAAGTGAGTTAAAATGAATAGGTATGCTTCTATTTGGTTAATGTAAAATA
>JAOQAJ010000307.1 GCA_025963675.1 Segetibacter sp. | reverse complement strand
ACCGCGTTCTCAACATTTTTAGGCCGCAATTTGTATCTATTCCGAAGTTTTCATAATTTAAAACGAAAACAAGCTACAATGGATTTTATTATCTCCTTTATTGTTCAAAAACATTTTATACTGCTCTATTTAATACCTATTGTTCTTGCTATAAAAATTTATTTATTTACTAAAAACAAAACCCGGTCCTGGAGGTTTACTAATTTCTTCTATTTCGATACAGTTCATATTATTTCAAGCAGAACGAATAATGTGGAGTCGGCCAAAAAAATTCAAAATGCCTTAAGCATTATTATTTTAATATTGGCACTAATTCATATTTGTTTGCATTTGCTGGTCTCCAAATAAAAAACAATAATTTACTTACAATTGCAGCCCAATTTTAATAACTACTCTTCTATAAAGAAAATTATACCTGTCAAAATTTTCTGACTGCATCTGTGGAGTCGGAGAAACTGAATACGATGGAAGTTTGTATTTAACCTGCTTTAAGCTATAACCGGCACTTATGATGAAGCCACCGTTATTCTTACCTGACAACTTCCAACCTGCACCGACGTCGTAGAAGGAACCGGGAGATGATGAAGGCGACCCTATCTGCTCCTTTTGTATAAAGTTCAGCCAAAGAAAATTCAAGCCGCCGCTTGCGTAGGCGAAAGGGGTATTCTTTCGTTTAGTTAAATCAATTCGGTAATCAAGAAACAATGGAATGGACCTTAACTCATAAAAATCAAAGCCCACGCCTACTCCGGCAAATGAACGGCCTTTTTTTATACCATTTATCGTTTGTGCTGTAAAGGCTTCCCCGGCATCACCCGCTACAAGTCCGATTTCGTTAACAGAACTGAAGCCAATTTTAGTTATGACCGATTGCGATCTTCCAACAACCGAAGACAAAATAAAACCACCAGTTATCAGGCATATGAAAACAACTTTTACAACTGATTTTATCCGTACCATTAAGCGTTTTTTTTAGTTGAAATGAACTATATAACAGAATTGTCAGGAAAAGCAGAATGAGTTTTGGTCTTTTTAACAGACAGGGCGCACGCTAAATAGAATTACTTCTGATGAACGAAATGCGACGCAACGATGTCTAATAAAAGAACGAATGCCTGTACCAAAACATCCTTGAATCACACTTATAACTTGTACGTGATCTTGCTTAAAAGTGTTACCTGCCTGGTGTTAGTGTAATCGTATTGATATAAGCCGTCGGCAGTAACGACAATTGCAGTTTTGTTCATTGCAATGACATCATAAGCGTTTATACCTGTTACCGTTTGCAAAAGCTTTAAGTTTCTTACATCAGTAGCGTCAAAGACTTTTAAGCCGGCAGCACCGTCACAAATGAAAAGTGTGTTGCCATCTTTTGATAAACCATGAGGGTTGGATAATTGATAAGTCTGAACTTTTCTGGGATTGATAAGATTTGAAATATCAAGTACATCAAGCTGATTCAGTTTTCCGTTGCATACGGTTCCGTCATGCAAGGTTACGAAAGCGTAATTGTCATCGGCAATAACCGGATCGCATACGGTAATGTGACCAAACATTGAAAGCTGGCTTGGCTGAGCAGGATTGGCTATACTAAAAATGTACACTCCGGTTTGAGATCCTATAAATAAATTACCCTTAAAAGGAAAAATGGTTTCTATCTGCCAACCAATATTTTTTTGACTCGTAAATACGGGACTTTCCGCCTGAGAGATATCAAATACATTAAGACTTTGATCGGTTACAGTATAGAGATAATTGTTGACCAGGGTGAACCTTGCCATCGAACCTCCTACACCGGCGGTGGCCCGCATATCATTTGAAACAGAACTACTTGAAAAAGCCACAAATCCACCGAAAGAAGGCTGATAGCTATTATTTACTGTTGTATCCTTTTTAATCCAGTCGACAATTATCCTGGTAGTGTCTTGCAAGAAATTGTTGGTGTAGCGCCTTGCCGGAAAAACATTTTTCGTAATATTCTTCACCGTAATTGCAGAAGGATTACTGATGTCAATGGTAACAAGATCTCTGTAAAGATCGGCATACAAAACATTACCTTTTACAGCGAGGTCCAGGTTACCAGGAATGGATATGAAATATTTGTTTACCGGTGCAGATGGATTGGTATTATCGATTACGTGCACACCTTTATCAACCTCGTTTAAGAAAATATATTTGCCCAACACTACTATTTTTCCAGGCTTTACCACAGCAGCCGGAGCATCGCTTTTTATACCATTTCTAACTTCTTCTACAGACCTGTATATCGGGGTATATAAAGTGTAGGTTCTTGTTGCACTGTCTTTGAGACAACCCTGAAAGGCCGAAATACAGGCAAAAAATACAAGAAGCAGTTTGCCGTTGGTGATGATCCTTTTCATTTTATAAATTTTATAAGATTATTTAAGTGCAACGTTTACTTTAAGTCCGGCAGAAATAAGGTGTTGATTTGAGCCGATAACCGGCTTTGTAATGTTGTTTAAGCCAAGCTGAAATTCAGGACCAGCAGATATATTGAAACGACGGGGGTTTGCAACAGGAAATTGAAGTCCGGAGTTTACAGAAAACATCCATTTACGGAACTGCTTATCTTCTTTATAGTAAAGATTTTGATTGTAGTTCGCATACAAGGCAGTAGAGCTTACAAGAAATGCGGGTGTAATTCCGGCCGATAATACAATCTGTCTATTCTGATTTTTATTCAGCGATAACAGCAAATTGACGGGCACTTCAATTAACCCGTATTTATTCTTAAAATTCATTGAGCGTCCAAAACCATAAGATTCGACAACAGTGGTATTATCCGAAAAACTGGCATCAAAAAAAGTACGTGATGAGCTGCTTTTGTCGCCTACACTTGAGGTAGCGCTGTAATAGTGATAATTTAAACCGGCAGATAAAGCGAGCCTTTTACTGAGTCCTTTTTTTGCATAAAAACCAAAAGCATAAGAAAAACTGCTTTTATAACCAAGCTTACTAATAGGAGTAATATTAGCTCCTGTTGTGTTTTGTGTAGGAGAGTTAAAAAAATTAGCATCGGCAGCTGTTAACAAAGGCAATTGAGTCCGGTTGTCAGATAAACCAGCAAAAACAGTGAAGCCAAAAATTATTTTCTTATTTGACTGTTGTTTTATTTTGTCTGCTGGTTTGGTTTCAGCAAGAGGTGTTTTTAGGGTGTCTTTTTTTGATTCCGCTAAAAGCTTTTCTGGAACTGTATCTTTCGTAATTCCGGCTTTTTGATCTTCCAGAGACTTCACCTGTTTCTGCTCTAACCCATCTTCTGCAGATTTTGATAAAGCATTTGTAGGAGGTGTATAAAGTGGATTATTCAGTGAAGCGTTGCCTGCCGTTTCTTCTACTTTGTTTGCTACTTTAATTTTGCTTAAAGACTTTAAATCCCTTCTTGCTTGTGAACTCATCTCAAAGCGCGAAGCTGCTATGTTTTTTTTAACTGATGAAGTTTGTTGCTGTGTATGATTATTTTTTGCCGGGTTACTACTTTCAATTGTGGCAACAGTCGAAGGTGTAGAATCGGGTTCGCCTTTTTCAGTTTTCGAATGACTTTTATTTGTAAGATTTCCTGCTGATGATTTATTTGGATTTGCTGCTGTTGTCTCCTGAAATTTGTTTGAAGCATTAGCTAATGTTTGCTGATTTTCATTTGGCTTCAGCATGAAATAGGTAACTGAAGAGCCTGCAAGAACAGCGAAGAACATGAGGAAAAAAAAGACCCGTCTTTTTCTTTTTTGCCGGTGAATATTTGCCGCCACGCCTTTCCATACATCCTCTGTAGGATCGAGTCGCAGCTCCCCTATTTTCATCCTGATATTTTTTTCAAATTCATTTTCTTGCATACACCTTATTTTTATTTCCGGATGTATTTGTAATCCAGCTAATGAGTAAATGTCT
>JAOQAJ010000304.1 GCA_025963675.1 Segetibacter sp. | reverse complement strand
AAACCATAAAGCGAATGCAAATTCACTTGGTAATACCCGCGCAGTTCGACTATACCTTTTGGAAGAAATTGAAGCAAGTAAAGAACACCTTAGGCGCGCAAACAAAAGAAACGAAGCGTATTATTCGGAGAAATATAAACATTGGAAAGCCAAGTTAGATGTTTGGTGGAGAAGTAAGGTTCTGTTTGTGGACTATTTGGTATGCCATGAAAACCAATGCTGGTAACCAAATCCGTCTTCACAGATGAATTAGAAATTTGGCATTTGTATTAAAGGAAAAAGTGCTTTTTTATTAATTTATGGGCTTCTCTTACCTTTATTCGATGCGTCCGGAAAAATATTTAAAATACCTGATCGAGCCGATTTTTAATACTCATAGAACTAAAGAGATTTTTAATTATAATCCGGCTATCTCACCTGTACGGGAAGAAGCCCAAACCTCGAAAATATTTGTTTATCATTACGATCCGCAAACAATTACTGCGCGCGAGTTAAGCGATGTCACAGAGTCATTTGAATACCGCGACAGCGACAAGGTGAGCTGGATAAATATAGACGGTATCGTAAAATCGAACGTGGAAGAGATTTGTCGCCATTTTGAAATTCATCCCTTACTGGTTGAAGACATTTTAAGCATTGGGCAACGTCCTAAAATGGACGATATAGAAGGAGTGCTGTTTTGCCAACTAAATATGTTGTATTTCAACGACCAGCATTGTACTGTCGAACAGGAGCAGATAAGCATTGCTCTCGGAAAAAACTTCGTAATAACCTTTCAGGAAGACGCGCACCGCGATGTATTTAATAACATTCGTGATAAGCTGAAGGTTAGCACAACCAGGCTCAGGCTAAGAGGTGCAGACTACCTTTGTTATAGCCTGATAGACATGATAATTGATCATTATTTTGTAGTAATTGAAAAGTTAGGCGAGAAAATAGAAGCATTGGAAGAGGAGATCATACGCGTTAATAACAAACGATCTCTAGCCAGGCTAAATGCTCTGCGAAAAGAAATGATTGTTCTAAAGCGAAATGTAGGACCGGTAAGAGAATTGGTAAACGGTTTTATTAAAAGCGAAAGCGAGTTGCTTGATGATAAAATTGATAAGTATTATAAAGATGCATACGACCATATTGCCCAGGCCAATGACGTAGCGGAAAACTACCGCGAAATTCTCGCAAGCCTGCAGGACCTCTACATAAACCAGGTGAACCTTAAGATGAACGAGGTGATGAAAGTAATGGCTATCGTTACGTGCCTCTTAGCGCCGGGGTCAGTAATTGGAGCCATCTTCGGAATGAACTTCGACGTCATTCCATATGCGCATCAACGATGGGGTTTTTATATAACTGTTGCTGTAATGCTAATTGTTCCAATAATAATGTTGCGGATCTTTAAAACCCGAGGTTGGTTTTGAAAAAATAAATAAATGGGTAATTACTGCCCTAATCACAACGCATTTCAGAATAACAATTTCATGTGGTTATCTTACTCTCTTTATTGTATTAAGAATTTCTTTAATAATTATTTGAGCAAATTATAAAAAGGAAAGAACTGAAAATCAATGGTTAATGAAACGGAGGTCTTCTAGTAATAAGTTTTAACTTGTCTTCATACAATAATTCCTCTATTTTAGCCGTCCTTATAAAATATTTTATAATCATCCGTTCCAACCTTATGCCAGGAATATTGAAGCTTTCAGGGAAAACACTTATAATTGGTTTTATATTAATTTCTGTTCAGTCATTTGCACGTAACGACGACAAGAAATTACCAGGCGAAAAAAACTTTCCTTCCTTACTTTCTAATTCAGCGAACTCTCCTGTTTTAAAGAAAACCGCTGATTCTATCTACGATTTAATCAGCCTTAGAGAATATGGTCTTGAAAGAGACGTTTTTTTTAATGCATTTAAGGGTTATCAATATCTTGAAAAGCGGGGTAAGCTTGCAAAAACAAACCTGCTTACTATTTGTGATTATAGCCAAAGCAGTAACAACAAGCGTTTATATGTTATAGACGTGGTCAATAGCCGGTTGTTGTTCAACACGTTTGTATCGCATGGCAAAAACAGCGGTAATGAATTCGCCACAAGTTTTTCCAACCACAATAATTCTAACAAAAGCAGCCTTGGCTTTATGGTGACAGGCAGCACGTATAGTGGCAAAGCCGGGTATTGCATGCGCTTCAACGGTATAGAAGCAGGTATAAATGACCGGGTTAAAAGCAGGGGAATAGTGCTTCACGGTTCTCGTTTTGTAAACGAAGATATTATGTCAGCAAGAGGTACTATAGGTAAGAGCCTTGGTTGCCCTGCCGTTCCGTTTGGATTACATACAAGAATTATTGACGCTATAAAAGGTGGAAGTTGCTTTTTTGTAAACTCACCTGATCAGTGGTATGTAAATAATTCGACCATTTTGAATTCCCGTTTCGACCTGGCTCCCGCAATGCAATTGCAAACTACTGCCTCAGCTAACACAGAAAATGGCAATCTGTCTACAGCAACAGTTAAATAAATACGTTCTTTTTCTAAGAAAACTCTGCTTATAAAGGCAGAGTTTTTTGTTTTACGTTGTTTTGGGTTTTTCAGCCAACAAAATACATTTCTCAACATCGTTGTGTCACTCCCTTGTACTGGATATTTTTAGTTGAGCTTTTTTCGGCTTATACTACTGTGAAAGCTTTTTGTCAAAATGAAAATTTACAACAGACTTAATGGTTGTCTAAAAACAACCTTCTTGCATCAACAATCCTCGATGTGCTGTTGTAATTTCGTATCGTACTTTTCCTTCCTTTTTACCAATAATTGCTAATGAACGTCGATCCGGCAAATACTATATTTCAAAAAGCGGTTGCTTTTGTAAACCAAACAAACAAGCACTTATTTCTAACCGGGAAAGCCGGAACAGGTAAAACAACTTTTCTTAAGCACATTAAGGAAAACACTTTCAAAAAGATCGCTGTGGTTGCACCAACAGGGGTGGCTGCGATCAACGCAGGTGGAGTAACGATTCATTCTTTTTTTCAGCTGCCATTTGGCCCATTCATACCATCTGAAAAAGGATTTTGGGGAGGATATGATGGCGAAATAAACAACAGGGCAAGTTTGCTGAAAAACATCCGGCTGCAACGATCGAAGCGACAAGTTATTCAGGAGTTAGATGTATTGATCATTGATGAAATCTCAATGGTAAGGGCAGATCTGTTAGATGCTGTTGATACAGTAATGCGGTTTGTACGAAAACAACCGCTAATACCATTTGGAGGGGTGCAAATGGTATATATAGGAGACTTGTTTCAACTGCCGCCGGTTGCTAAAAGAGAAGAGTGGGAGCTCTTAAACGAATATTATAAAAGTCCTTTCTTCTTCGATGCTGTAGTCCTTCAGAATGTGCCGCCGCTGTTTATTGAGTTAAAAAAGATCTACAGGCAAAAAGACGATGTCTTCATAACTATCCTGAATAACATTCGCAACAATTGTTGCACTGCTCAGGACCTTGAAATTTTACATCGTCATTATAATCCTGACTTTTCTCCTGCCAAAGAAGAAAATTACATAACCCTTTGCAGTCACAATTATAAAGCGGATGAGATAAACCAACGTGAGCTGGAAAAATTGCCTGGCAAACTGTACACCTACCAAGCAAAGATCACCGGTGAGTTTTATGAACGGTCGTACCCCGTGGAGAAGCAATTGCAGCTTAAGCAGGGTGCGCAGATTATGTTTATCAAAAACGATAAAGGAGAGATCCGTAGGTTTTATAACGGAAAGATAGGGACAGTGGTAAGAATTGAACGAGAAAAGATAGTTGTGACCTTTGCTAATGAAGAAAGTGAATTAGAGATCGAGCAGGAGAAATGGCAAAACGTCCGTTACAACTACAGTGCGGAAAAAGACACATTAGACGAAGAGGAATTAGGCACGTTTACTCAATACCCGATAAGACTCGCATGGGCAATAACTATTCATAAGAGCCAGGGATTAACTTTTGAAAAAGCCATCATTGATGCAGGTGCATCATTTGCACCGGGACAGGTGTATGTATCACTAAGTCGGTTGACCAGTTTACAGGGACTGGTATTAAAGTCTCGTATTCTACCAAACTGCATTAGCACAGATAGCCGGGTTGTTGACTTTGTAAAGCAGGAACTGGAAGAAGATGTTTTACAGCAAACACTAGAGCAGCAACAAAAAGTTTATATCAGCCTTCAACTGATGCAAAGTTTTTCCGGTGAAAAAATAGATGATGCGGTGCATACTCATCTTGAAAGCTATGAAGACAGGCAAATTCCTGACAAAGAGAAATGTATACTATGGTGTACGAAGTTAGCCGAACTTACAAGTGAACAAAAAGATATAGCAGATAAGTTTAAAAAGCAACTCGAATACCTGTTTGTGACATCGGAGCAAGACGGGTACATTAAACTGTACGAGAGAACTGAAGCTGCCGCGAAATACTTTGTCGGGGTGGTGGATAAGTTACACAACTCCACAAAGAAGCACATTGATGAAGTAAAGCATAAAAAGAATGTGAAGAAGTATGTAAAGGAGTTACAGGACCTGATTGTTTTATTCAACCGCAAAAAAGAACAGTTGCAACAGGCCCTGAAGCTGGCGGAAGCATTGAAGAATTCGACAAAAATGAATGATCTGCTACAAATGGTCGAACAAAACAAAAAAGGCGCACCAGTGCAGTTAGTAGAGGAAATTAAAGCAGTAACCGGGAAACCCGAAAAAGGAGAAAGCGGACGGATAACCTTACAAATGTTTAAACAAGGCAAATCTGTTGCTGATATCGCTACCGCACGTAGCATGTCACCAGGAACTATTGAAAGTCACCTTGCTCGTTTTGTAACTACAGGCGAAGTTGACATACTTGACCTTGTAAATAATGCAACGCTTGAAAAACTCATTGCTTTGATGGAAGCAGAACCTGAATTACCGCATTCAGCAATCAAGGAAAAGGCTGGAGAAAGTATATCTTATAGTGACATTAGGGCTGTTAGGAATTACATGGAGCGAATTAAAAAAGAGTTGGCTTGATTGCGTTTTAAATAGTTTCACAACCACGTGATCAGAAACTACCTTCTAGGAAGCCGCGACATTAAAAGCAAGTTCACGAATTGGTCGGAGATTGCTTCGTACCTCCCAATGAGGAACACCTGGTATGATGTAACCGCGCTTGAACCTTGTCTAAAAATATTAAGGCTCACACCATTATTTCCTGCTGGCTAAAAACATAATAATCGCAGACCTTATATCAGATTTTGGATTGGTAACAGCAGTTTCAGCAGGGTAAACTTTTACTATACCCGGATTGGTTTCATTTAGAAAACCAAGGTTGGTTTCTTTTCCGCTTAGCAAAAAATCTGTTACCGCTACCCTGTAAATCTTAGCTGAATCTATTGTTTGACTGCTGATCGTAAAGGAATTCCTTGCCGCGTTATAAACAACCGGTTGAGACTGTAAAAAGCCGCCATTATTTTTATTCTTCAAACCGGTTTGTAAAACCTGTAACAGCAAGTCTCCCTTCATATCCACTTCTCTAATACCACCGCCAAAAGGTAAGGTTCTAATGATATCATATTGAGTAACAGGTGGGGTTAAGATATCGTCTAAACGAATAGATCCAGAATTAAATAAGACAACATCAGCTTTGGGACATGCGTAAGCCATAGACGCTGTAATTAGACCAGACAGGTTAGTTGATCCTGACCGTATTTCTGTTTCTCTTCCATCCAGTGGTTCTCCTGAGGCCATTATCACTTTTTTAGGATCAAAACCTAAGGATGCATAATTATCTTCTGCAACTTTTTTCCATTTTTCAACAACAACATTTGTGTTTGTGTCTAATGCAACGCTTTGATCCAGGTATTTCAATTCAGGAAGTGGTACATTAAAGCTGTGTTTATTTTTATTAATATCAAGTTTGACGACATAAGCCGAACGGGCATTTGAATGGGCTTTTGTAATATAAACATTACCCGTTTTATTCAATATCATTGAATGTTCATGACCACCAAGAATGGCAGCAAGGCCGGGAAGTTCTTTAGCGAGAGTGATGTCATCCGCAATTTCCTGGTGAGTAATTGCAACTACTGCATCAACAGAATCTTTTATTTTGTTGAAAGCTTGTTTAGCAGTGCTTAACGGGTCTTTATAATAGACGTAATCAGCAGGATTTGATGGAAGTGTAATGCCAATGAAACCAATTTTAGCCGAAGTGCCGTCGTCATCTTTTACAGACATTATGTAAGTTTCAGGGAACGCCAAAGTGCCTGCAGCGCCGGTCCTGGTAAACTGAACATTTGCAGTGTTTGTTTTATGAAAAGTATTGGATGAAACCCACAAAAAGCCGGATTCGTTTATTCGCTCCTGCAATTCTTTTTCTGATATGTCGAACTCGTGATTTCCAAATACTGCTATATCCATTCCGGCAGCATTCATTGACTCTACCATTTGAGCACCACGAATTCGTTTTCCCTGGTATTGCAGGCTATTGTAAACTGACGGACTGAGAAAGTCGCCAGACATGATTAAAAAGGTATTGGGATTGGTCTTCTTATACTGTTTTTTTAGGCTTGCTACGCGAGCCATTCCGCCTTCTCTGCCACCAGCTATTGGTGCTATTTCGTACACGTCGTTTACCTGCACAAAGACTACTTCAATTTTTCCATCATCGCTTGTCGCAGTAACACTCCTCGTAGTTTTGCATGAAGCGTTTATCAATAATGTAGCAAGACACAACAGTTTGAAATATTGTTTCATAGCGGGTATTAATTATGGCTAATGTAACAAAGGTTGCTGGCTAAAACAATACATGCAAAAAGTCGAGTAAAGTAACCAGGGCACAAGGGAGTGACACAACGATGTTGAAAAAGTTGTGCTATCCGTTACCAAAAAAACTACTTACTTAAATGCATACTTCTCTCCTTGTACAACGTCCTAAAGTACGGGTCGCGCAGGTCTTTTATAAATCTAATTGCCTCACCTGTGCTTTTCATTTCGGGACCAAGCTCGCGGCTTACTCCAGGAAATTTATCGAAGCTGAAAACAGGTTCTTTTATAGCAAAACCTTCAAGTTTCTTTTCGAATGTAAAGTCTTTGAGTTTCGCAGCATCCAACATTACTTTTGTGGCAATGTTAAGATAAGGGATCTGGTAAGCTTTAGCAATAAACGGAGTGGTACGCGAGGCTCTTGGGTTCGCCTCTATCACATACACCTTGTCATTCTTTATCGCGAACTGAATATTGATAAGACCTTTTATATTCAATGCACGCGCAATCTTCTCTGAATAATACTCCATTGTCGTAATAACAAGCGGAGTTAAATTAAAGGCCGGAAGTACTGCATTGCTATCGCCGCTATGGATGCCCGCCGGCTCTATATGTTCCATTACGCCCATCACGTGAAAGTCTTCTCCATCAAAAATGGCATCTACTTCAGCTTCCTGGCAACGGTCGAGAAAATGGTCGATCAGAATTTTATTATCAGGAATGTGTTTAAGCAAGCTGACAACTGCATTTTCAACCTCGTCATCATTGATTACAATCCTCATTCTTTGCCCGCCCAATACGTAACTGGGGCGAACAAGCACGGGGTATCCAACTCTGTTAGCAACCTCAATTGCCTCATCAGCAGTATAAGCAGTGCCGTACTCAGGATAAGGAATTTCGAGTTCTTTTAAAAGGTCGCTAAATCTTCCCCGGTCCTCGGCAATGTCCATATTATCGAAAGAGGTGCCTATAATTCTTATCCCTTTTTGGTGAAGCTTTTTTGCAAGCTTCAACGCAGTCTGCCCGCCAAGCTGCACAATTACTCCGTACGGTTGCTCAAGTTCGATGATCTCCCAAAGGTGCTCCCAATAAACAGGTTCAAAATATAACTTGTCAGCGATATCAAAATCGGTACTAACTGTCTCAGGATTGCAATTGATCATAATTGCCTCATACCCTGATTCTTTTATCGCCAAAAGACCATGAACGCAGCAATAGTCAAATTCGATTCCCTGCCCGATACGGTTGGGGCCGCTTCCTAAAACAATAACTTTTTTCTTTTCAGAAGGTATAGACTCGTTGGACGATAAAGTGTTGGACATTTCGAAGAAATTTCGCGAATGTAACGATAGGTAGCGATAAAGAAAGTTATTTTTTGTCACGACCCATGCAGGCCCTTTTATTTAATTTCTAATTCCGTCCACCAGTATTGTGATTATATTCTCTTCGAGATCGTTGCGGTTTACCTTATGCACAATGCGGTGCCACTGGTCAACTGCGCCAATTGCATTTATAAATATCATTACGGCGCTGTTTGCATCAACAGCCTTAATTTCCTTATTATCAACTCCCTGCTGCACAATCGCTGCAAACCGTTTCCGGTAATTCCTTCGCATTTCACGGTATTCTGACAAATGCGGCTCATCCATGTTTCGCCAGTCATGATCGGTCACATATACTTCTTCGTAGTTGTCCATCATCTCAACCACATGAAACCGCAATAGCTTTTCTATTTTATTGATAACAGGAGAATCGTAGTTTTCAACGTCACTGATATGGCATGTATAGCGGTTGGCCACGTTCATACATATAGCATTCAGCAGGTCTTCCTTTGATTCTATATGATTGTAAAGGCTTGCGGCTTCCACGCCAACCCTGGCTGCTAACTCTCTCATGCTTGCCGCTTTATATCCTTTTTCTTTAAAAAGTTTAGAAGCATGCTCTATTATAAAGTCCCTCTTGCTGTTGTTCTCGGTTGTTTTAATTTTTGCCATGTACATGCTCTCTTTAAAAATGACGCAAAGATATTAAAAGTACTGTCGGATGATTTTATCCCGTGTTAAGTTTCGTTAACAGCAGGAAATGAGATTCTATTGATTTCAGATGGCAGACAAGTAACAATACCTGTAGTAATGGGGTATGTCTTTTTTGACAAGGATTCTCCCCGGAGGTTTATTTATGGAGCCGTCTTTCGTTTTTTATGGCAGCTCCGGTTGTGTCACTCACTTCTACAATATCTTTTCATGGCCTCAAGCTGTTGTGTCACAAAAAATACCAGGTGTTGTACCGTTTCCAAAAGGAAATTGTTAGCGTAAACCAGCACAGTCAGGCGTCTAGTTCTTTTAGGCTTCTTTCTAAAAATCCTTTAGTTTCGCACCCCGATAGCGATATTGTTCGTTTTAGTGCGGCTTTGTCGGTAGAGCAAGTAAAAAAATATTTAAATCCTTCTTTTATGTCTTTAGTCGTTGTCGGTTCGATGGCCTTTGATGCCATTGAAACTCCGTTTGGTAAATCAGATAAAATTATCGGCGGCGCAGCTACCTATATAGCTTATAGCGCAAGCAATTTTACCAAACCAATCAAGCAAATATCAGTAGTCGGGGGAGATTTCCCGCAATCAGAACTCGATGCTTTAACTGCACGTGGCGTACAGCTTGAAGGTGTACAAATAAAAAAGGATGAAAAGAGTTTCTTCTGGAGCGGTCGCTACCATATGGACATGAATACCCGCGACACACTCGAAACCCAGCTAAATGTGCTTGAAAACTTCAGCCCCGTTGTTCCCGAGAGTTACCAGGATTGCGAGTTTTTAATGCTGGGTAACCTTGTACCTGCAGTACAAAGAAGCGTTATTCAACAAATGAAAAAACGGCCTAAGTTAATTGTGATGGACACCATGAACTTTTGGATGGAAATTGCTTTAGCTGACCTGAAAGATGTACTTACTATGGTAGATGTACTGATGGTGAACGACAGTGAAGCAAGAGAACTAAGCCATGAGTACAGCCTTGTAAAAGCAGCCAACAAAATATTGACAATGGGTCCTAAATACCTTATCATTAAAAAAGGCGAACACGGCGCTTTATTGTTTCATGATAACCATGTCTTCTTCGCACCAGCCTTGCCTTTGGAGGATGTGTTTGACCCGACCGGAGCAGGTGACACTTTCGCCGGTGGTTTCATCGGTCACCTCGCCAAAACAAAAGACATCTCTTTTGACAATATGAAAACTGCCATTATCATGGGTAGCGCTATGGCAAGTTTCTGTGTCGAAAAATTCGGAACTCAAAGACTTATAGAAATTACCAGGAAAGAAATAGATGAAAGACTAGGGGAGTTTGTGGAGTTAGTAAATTTTGACATTGATTTGGTGTAACTTTTTGAAATAGTATTGATAAATTAAAAGAGCGTTTCTCACAAGAAACGCTCTTTTAAATTTACGCTCAGTTCTTAAATCCTTTTCCCATCTCTCCCACAAACCAATCATCTCAGACAATCTGCAAATACTCCTCATTCACAAATTCCATCAATGACTTTATATAATCAGGCGAAAGATTAAATTCTAAACCGGCTGCTTCATACAAAGCAGGTAAGGTCTTTGTTCCGCCAAGGCTAAGGGCATTGATGTAATTTTTTAACGCTTGCTCTTTATTGCCTTTAAATTGTTTCCACATCCCGATGGCGCCAAGTTGGGCGATACCGTATTCAATATAATAAAATGGAACTTCAAATAAGTGAAGTTGTCTTTGCCAGCTATATTTTCTGTACTCTTCCAGCCCGCTAAAATCAACAACTCCGGTAGAAAACTCTTCGAGGATTTCCATCCACTTCTCTGTTCTTTCGTCTAGTGTATGAGTTGGATTTTCATAAACCCAATGTTGAAATTTATCGACTGTTGCTATCCACGGGAAGATGGTGATCGTTCTTTCCAACTGGTGCTCTTTCGCTCTCATAAGGTCTTCTTCCTTATCGAAAAATACCTTCCAGAATTCCATGCTGAAGAGCTCCATAGCCATACTTGCTACTTCGGCGATTTCCATCGGATATTCCTTGAAAGCACTTAAAGGCAACGGATGAGACAGGAATGAATGAATGGCATGACCACCTTCGTGAACCATAGTAGTAACGTCATGCATTTGACCTGCAGCATTCATAAAGATGAATGGGGCTCCGCTTTCCGCTAACGGGCAATTGTATCCACCCGGCGCTTTTCCTTTCCGGCTTTCTAAATCGAGATGACCAAGTTCTTTCATCTTGCGAAGACAATCAGCAAAAAATGGGTTCAGTTCTTCGAAACATTTGATAGCTTTTTCAGTAAGGTCTTCACCAGTAGTAAATGGTTTTAGCGGCTCAATTCCTTCAGGCTCTGCTTCTGTATCCCATGGACGTAGTGTATCTAATCCAAGCTTCTGTTTCTTCTTTTCATTTATTTTTCTAACCAACGGCACTACGTGCAATTTTACCGCTTCATGAAAATTGAAGCAATCTTCTTTTGTGTAATCAAAGCGCCCCATCTCAGCAAATTTGTAGTCGCGAAAGTTTGCAAAACCGGCGTTCAATGCCACCTGGTGACGCTTCTGTATCAACTGTGTGTACAGATCATTTAAGGCATCCTTATCCTGCAAACGCCTTTCGTTTATTTTACGATACACTTCTTCACGTAAGCCGCGGTCGTGGTCTTCTAAGAACTTTGAAGCCTGCTGTAGTGTATACTCCTGACCTTTTACTTCAACAGTCATTGCAGCAGAGATTTGCCCATATTGTTGAGCCATCACGCTCAATTCGGCCTGAATAGGAATGTTTGTTTCCCTGAATAATTCGATGCTTTTACGTACATTTCTCATGTAAGTAAAATATTGCTGCTGGTCCAGCTCTTTTGTATATGGGCTGTCTATCAACTTTCGATTAAGCAAATCAGCATAAGGTTGAAGCTTAGGCTGTATTTCCATACAAAAGAAAGTAAAAGCTTCTTCCAGCTTTTTATCTGTTGTATCGCATGTCATGCGTATTTGTCTCCAGCATGCATCTTCACTTACAACAGCTTCCAGTTCGCTCATGTCTTTCATCCACTTCTCCAGCTCTTCTCCTGAGTTAATTGGTCGCTCAACCAACTCTTTAAAATAAGGCTCCAGACTGTTCCAATCAGTGATAGCAAAATCAGCAGGAACATAGTTTCTTTCGAGCTTTTTAATATCTGCAGTTAATGTCATAATATTTTTTTTAAGAAAACTGCTAGCTGTTAGCCTCGAGCTGCAAGCTTGTTTACGTTTGGTTTATAGCTTGCAACTGCGGTTTCTATTATTGCGGCAGCAATGTGCTTAGTATATAATCTACAAGTACAAGTGAGTGACACAACGATGTTGAGAAAAGTTATTCAGCTTGTAACAAAAAAGCTGCACGCTACCAGCCCCAAGCTTCAAGCTTGTTTGTCGGCTTGCAGCTTGCAGCTAAAAGCTTGCAGCTTTTTATTTATCCTTCCGTTTTTTCAACCCCGGCAGCTTGTGTGTCTGGCTCTGTTACTTCCACAGCGTCCTCACCGGCTTCCTCTTCTTCGGCATGGCTAAGTTTTATTTCTACGTCATTTGCTTTCAGCACATTGTACCACTTCACCATTTTTTTCATATCACTCGCATACACTTTTTCAAAGTCCATATCAGGATACACCTTTTGAAAATAAGCCTTCACCGCATTACCGTCTTTATCCGAAGGCAAAGGTTCGCTGCTGTTTTGCATGGCAGTAAGCACGTCAACAAGATTTACGTTGTCACGAACGGTATAAACTTCAATACTTTCAAGGTGCGAAAAGTTATGTACACGGCTTGCCACAAACTTTGTGCTTTTGTCTTCAAGAGAGCGAACGATTGCGCCGTCTTTCTTGCTTCCCACCAATTCAAACAATCCCGCCATACCCGTAACAGAAATTATTTTCCCGTATTCCATAGTCAATCTATTATTTTAAAGACGTGCAAGTTAAAAGGAATTACCTTAAAGGCCGTCCGATTTAAGAATTTTAAGGTTTTGGTGTATGAGAGAATTTGGTAGCTAGCGCTCGTTCTTCGAGCGACATTGTTGTGTCACTCACTTGTACGACTGTAGTTTATTCGGCTTTTAATATATTTTGTATTGTTATTGATTTTTAGCAAAAAATCACTTTAGCTGTGCAATCTTAATCTGCATAATCGTTGCTATACTCTTTGCTTTTTGTTTAGCCGCAAAGGCATTTTTGCCTTCAAACAATCCATCTACCGTTTTGTCAAAGGTTTCCAGCCATGTATTAAAATGATGCTTTTCAAACTTTGATTTCTGGTTCAAATTCAAATGGGGCTGAATTGCATTTTTCTTATAAGTCTGAGCACCAAACAAAACCATTTCCCAAAAATCAACAATGATTGGAAGATGCTGCTGCATATCTATTTTAGCAACATCAGTAAAGATGTAAGAGATGGTTGCGTCTTTTAAAAGCTGGTCGTAAAATTTTTCCAACAGTAAAAAAAGATCTTTTCTGGTTTCTATATCCGGCTTCATAACCTCATTTAATATTATTCTTTGCTATTGTACAGTTACAGAACTTAAAACATTATCTATTCTTTGCTTTAGCGTTTCATAGTCTGTAAAACCTCTTGCAACCATCTGAAATTTTAATTCTCCGGTTTGTATAAAAACACATGGATAGCCCGTAACCTGCAATTGCTTCATCAGTGAAAATTCGTAATAAGCCTTCTCTTTATACTCTTCACTATTCAACCGTTCATAGAACACTTCAGGATGTATGCTATACTTTTCAAGCAGATGCCTGTAAGCTTCATCATCGGTCAAATCTCGGCCTTCATAGTTCAACGCATATTGCAAATCAGATGCAAACTCCACCGCCCTGTTAGGGTAAAATTCTTTAAAGATCGTCATTGCTATTGCCGGCTTCTCTGAGTTTGGAAACCAGTCGCTGTCTTCATAATTGAAAACATGCCAAAGAAAGTCTTGCCCAAACTGTATTCCCGTAGTTTCTTCAACTGTCTTATATGCTTTCTGAATGAAAGGTGCAATCTCTCCTATATGTGCTGGCTTTTCAGGCAGTATCATCCCACCTGATAACACATCCTCATCTAACCTGTCTTTATATTCTTCGGCTATTCGCTTTATCACAGGACTAAACCCATAACACCAACCGCAATATGCATCGTAACAATAAATGAGCACTGGTTTCATGCGGCAAAGGTAAGAGAACCGGGATTTGTGGATTAGGAGGATTGGGAGGAAAAAAAATTACAAAACGTTTTTATCCAAGTTTCAATAATTGCTTCAATTTGATATCAATTTCTTTTTGTTCCAAATTATTCAGAAAACCAATTTTCCCCAGACTTAAACTTTTATCTATCGTTGCAATCTTGCTAACTCTAATCAAAGATGTTTTTTTAATCCCATTATCTGTCGAAGGGGTTATGATTAAGTCAGTCGCTTGCTGCCACCCAACTTGAGTGGTAATGAAGCAAACCGTTAAGTCAAGCGCGGTTGAGACTAAAACAACAGCAGGACGAAGTTTAGTGCCGGTAAGGTCTGTAAAGGGAAATGGAATTAATACTATATCTCCCTTTTGCATTAAAATCTTTGCTTTACATCTGATGCGGAATAAAGTTCCTCATCTTCATTCAAAAAGTTGAAAACATTGCCTTGTGACTGCAGCTTCTCAATTCCTTTTTGCAATGTTTGTTCTTCATACTTTTTCAATAGAAAATCAGCAAAATC
>JAOQAJ010000261.1 GCA_025963675.1 Segetibacter sp. | reverse complement strand
AATGTTTAAAATGAAGACTACTTTCTCAAGCCATTGAGGATAGCGTTCAAGAAAGTTTTCAAAGCCGGTAAGCCGATACGTTAGGCCCTTTGTATAATCCAGCCGGTCAACGGAAAAGATTATTTTTTTTCCTGCAAAGTTTTTAAGCAGCTCATCCCTGTAACTAATAACCTGTCGATCTTCTGAAGCAGCTTTAAATTTTTTGAAATCAATGCCAATTGGAAAAAGGTCTGCTCTTATCAATCGGTTGTAATAGTTTAAGGTGTTGTAATGATTGTCGACACCGAGGATCATTTTAGCCGAATTAATAAAATACTGCGCATAATCGTAGGTATGAAAACCAACGAGATCTGCTCCGAGCAACCCTTGTATAATCATTGTCTTCCACTCTTTCGGTATGAGACGAAAGATCTCATAAGTTGGAAATGGAATATGAAGAAAGAACCCAATCGTAGCATCGGGATTTGCTTTTCGAAGCATTTGTGGCAAGATCATTAACTGGTAATCATGAACCCAAATCACATCATCGGTTTTCATGATTTCAATAATGCGATTTGCAAATAGCCGGTTCACTTTATAATAAGCTTCGAAATGTTGCTTCTTATATTCCGTCATCGAAGGAAAGTAATGAAATAGCGGCCAGATCGTTGAGTTTGAAAAACCGTTATAGTAATCAGAATAAAGATCCTTGTCCATAAAAATGGGTTCTATCGAAAAGTCTGAACCTTGCAGTGTCTCTTTATTTTCGTTCCAGTCGTTTTCTGAAAAGTCACAACTACCTACCCAAATTTTTTCTTCAAAGTCGCTTTCTGCATTACCTGTTTGTTCAAAGTATCCTTTAAGTGCAGAAACCAACCCACCCGAACTTTGTCTGACCTGTACGTCTCCCCCACTTGTATCTAAAGAAAATGGTAGTCTGTTAGATATTATTACTAATCTACTCATGCACTATTTTTTACGTTTTATGTTGATACCGGGTTCAAAAACTAAGCCATTGAAGTACTGGCAGAAAGGACAAAAGCTTCTACAATTGCTGAAAGACAGGCTACAAAGAATGACATAATTTAATTATTCGTTTAAGAGGGTTTGCCATGCCCTTCATACCCATTTTGAGCATTGTTCCAAGTTGTACAACTGTAAAACTGAGCGTAGCAACGATGTCGCTGCAAGCACCAATGCTGGTACAAAAAAATAAAAAACCCCATTAAAAGGATACCTGATAACGCTACCGTTCTGTCGTTTTATTCTATTCAAACAAATGAATTTTCAAATTCTAATTGTTAATGTAAAAGCTTTTCTTATTTTCAGTTTTCAAACAACCATCATATGCAGCAACAAACAGGAAGAAAGGACAATCTTTACGCGATTTTTATAATTGGTATGTTATTCTTTGTTTTTGGTTTTGTTACCTGGCTCAATGGAACACTTATACCTTTCCTGAAATTAGCTTGTCAACTCGAAACAGATATCGAGGCATTTTTTGTGACGTCTGCTTTTTATATGGCATATTTCTTCCTCGCCATTCCATCTTCTTATATACTCAAGAAAACTGGTTTTAAAAACGGTATGGCGCTCGGACTGTCGGTTATGGCAGTAGGTTCACTCATATTTATACCGGCTGCCAACGCCAGGAGTTTCTATTTATTTCTTATAGGCTTATTCGTTCAGGGCGCCGGTTTGGCTTTGCTGCAAACTGCCGTTAATCCTTATATCAGTATTATCGGGCCAATTGAAAGCGCAGCTAAGCGTATCAGTATTATGGGCATTTGCAATAAAGTTGCCGGAATCTTAAGTCCGATTATTTTAGGGGCGTTGGTTTTGAAAAACGCAACAGCGATTGAAACACAAATTGGAACGGCCACTGACCCTACTCAAAAGACAGCTTTACTTGATGAGCTTGCTTCCAGAGTCATTACCCCTTACATTATTATTGCGGTTGTATTGGTATTGGTTGCGTTTCTGTTAAGCAAATCAAAGCTTCCGGATATAGAGCAGGCGGATGAGCCCACTGATGATACAACTGTAGTTGCAAAAACAAGTGCTTTGCAATATCCTCACCTACTATTAGGTGTACTTTGTCTTTTCCTGTATGTCGGCGCTGAAGTAATGGCCGGTGATGCCATTGGTATTTATGGAAAGTCTTTGGGCATGAAACTGGATCAGACAAAATACTTTACAACCTTCACCTTAGTTGCTATGTTGATTGGTTATATCGTTGGCATTTTCACAATTCCCAAAATTATTTCACAGCAAAAAGCATTATCCATTTCTGCAATTCTCGGCCTTATTTTTACCGTTGGCGTATACCTCAGCACCGGCTATATGGCCATTACTTTTATTGCACTTCTCGGTTTAGCAAATGCATTAATGTGGCCTGCAATCTTTCCATTAGCCATTGCCGGCTTAGGCAGGTTTACCAAGATAGGCTCAGCGTTTTTAATCATGGGTATTGCCGGCGGCGCAATCCTGCCGTTGCTGTACAGTACGTTAAAAGACAAAGCCGGTGTGTCAAACGAGGCGTCGTTTTTGGTTTGTATGCTTCCCTGCTATATGTATATTCTCTACTACTCAGTGAAAGGATATATGGTAGGCAAAAAAGCGCAACCAGCTATTCGTGTTGCTAGTGCCTAATTTGCCGGTTCCTTTGTTGGAGCCAGGCAAATGCTTTTCATAGCGTCATTCTTGCGTCGCACTCTTGTACTTTTAAAACTTGACTAATCCTAAAATAGGTATACAGGTTTTATTTGTAATATGTTCAGTTT
>JAOQAJ010000110.1 GCA_025963675.1 Segetibacter sp. | reverse complement strand
CCTTTTGGTACATGGCTCTGGCTCGATATGGTTAGAAAACTCGCTTTAACCATTGCGTCCTTTGCGAATTCTTTGTCGCCGGAAATCGTCGTATTAGCTGGTGGTATTACACAAGCAGGCGAGGCTTTAATGCAGCCGCTGAATGAATTCATGACTTTATATGAGAAATGGCCGGAGAATAAAAAGACACCAATAAAACTTGCAAGGTTCACAGACCTGTCGGGAGCAATAGGCGCAGCAGCATTCGCATTTACTAAAATTTAAAAAACGGTTTAATGAGTTATACGCAACAATATCTCACGAAATGCCAGGGTTTGATAGATGCAGTAGCCAAACAGGAAGAACAAATTCTGCAAGCTGCGAGGTTCTTTGCCCAGACAATTTTAAAAGGAAGGATGGTGCATGTTTTCGGCAGTGGTCATAGCCGTATTATGGTAGAGGAAATGTGGCCACGGTACGGTTCATTCCCTGGCTTCAATCCAATCGTTGAACTGGCGCTTACATTTCACAATCTTGTTGTTGGCGCTAACGGGCAAAGGCAGGCAATGTTCCTTGAAAATGTTACGGGATTTGCAGCACAAATCCTTCGCAATTTCGATGTTACCGACCAGGATACCGCCCTCATTATTTCATCATCCGGATGCAACATTGTACCTATTGAACTCGCTGAGCTTTTTCAGCAGAAAGGCATTAAAACAGTTGGTGTTATTTCAAAAAAACATTCAGAAGCCAGCACCAGCAAGCGTGCCGACGGCAAGAAGTTACAAGACTTCTGCCACATTATTCTAGATTCCGGTGCGCCGGTGGGTGATGCAATGATTACAATAGAAAACCTTGAAACGCCCGTTGCGCCTGGTTCAACTGTTGGTTCTTGTATGGTCATCAATTGTATAAAAGCAGAGGTGGCTAACTTGCTTACGAAAGCTGGGCACCCGCCAAAAGTGTTAACCGCAGGTGCAGTCATTGGTGCCGAAAAGGCGACCGAAATATTTCAATCGGCTTATGACGAACATGCACATCGTCTATCACGGATGTATAAAAAAGTTGGCATTCCGAGTTATGTGTCTGAAGAGAATTGAAGATGTAATCTTTGTTGTTTGGATACCAGCAAGGGATTTCATAGCGGCATCGTTGCGTCGCAATCACTTCATCAGCATAGCAGCTGGCAACAATAGCTTTCCGTGCCAAAACTGAAATGGTCTTTGTTGGTCTTTAAATTTTAATTAATGAAAATTGGAAAAACATTTGTTTTTTATCAAAACGATATATTACGACACCATCTAATAACATAATCAAGACAAACCCTTCAGGGATTTTCAGCTTTTGAACATCCTGCTAATAAATAAAACGATTGATATGCAACCTATACCCATTAAAACAACAGTTGTAGGCTCATGGCCCTTTCCCGGATGGCTTGAATTTGCATCTGAAAACCTCGATAAGCTTGGACCTGCAGATGTCAATGAAATGATTGAAGATGCAGTGGTAACCGCCATTCATGACCAGGTAGCTGCCGGATTAGATGTTATTTCAGACGGTGAACAAACCCGTCTTGATTTTAATCTTTCATTCTATGGTTTTATAAAAGGCATCCAGCCCAACCACGAGGAGACAAGAAAATACGGCCCGCCCGCCCACGACCAAAGAGGCAAGCATACCATTATCGAAAAGCTAACCGCTCCAAAAGGTTTGGGTGTTGTAGAGGAATATAAAAGGCTGAAAAGACTGGCACCTGAAGGTAAAATATTAAAGGCTTCTATACCGGGCCCCTACACACTTTCCGGAAGGCTCTTGCCAGGTGAAATATATAAAGATCGTTGGGAGATCACAGAAGCACTGCTGCCATTGGTTGCTAAGGAATTAGCTGCACTGGTGGAAGTTGGCGCTGAAGAAATTTGCATAGATGAACCATCCATGTCGTGCTATGCTTACAAAGAAGACACAAAGCGTTTTGTTGATATTTTCAACCGGACAGTTAAAGGCATTGTCGGTAAAACCAGAATTGGTACACACTTATGTTTTGGAAATTACAAAGGGCGTTCGGTGGGCAAAAAAACAATCGCTCCGATGCTCCCCGATTTTCTCGACCTGGCAGTTGATGAACTGCATTCAGAAATGACTATCCTCAACTTTGCAGAGATACACCTGTTACAGCAGTTTGCTGAAAAAATGGATGTAGCAGTAGGCGTGATAGATGTAAAAAGCTATTACATAGAAACAGTCGAAGACGTGAAAGAACGGATAGCAAAATGCCTGGAATATATACCGGCATCGAAGCTGGCCGTTGCTTCAGATTGTGGTATGTCTCAAACGGCACGTTGGGCAACTAAACAAAAAATAGCGAATATGTGCATTGCTGCAAAAGCAATGAGGGAACAGGCTTAAAGAAATGAACCCGTTAAATGTTTTTCATTCTTATAACTTATGCAACTGATAAAACCCAAACAAAAAGACGCTGTGCTTTTAAATGATATCCTTTCATTTGAAAGTGATACAGCCTTTAAAGTTTGGTGGTTAGCGCAAAGCGGATTTTTAATAAAGTGGCAAGGTAATTACGTGTTATTCGATCCTTATCTTTCTGATTCACTTTCTTTGAAATACCAGCATACAGATAAACCGCACGTTCGCATGAGTGAACTTGCAATTGATCCGGCTACACTCAACTTCGTTGATATTGTAACATCGAGTCATAACCACACCGACCATTTAGATGCAGATACCCTGGTGCCAATCTTAAAGAACAACCACGATGTAAAGTTTATTATCCCTGAAGCAAACAGGTCGTTTGTAGTAAACAGGATAGGCTGCGAAGAAAACTTTCCGACGGGCTTAAATGACGGTCAAACAATTGACCATAAAGGCTTCAGGATAACCGGCCTGCCTGCTGCTCATAACAAGATTGAACGTGATGATAAAGGACAGTGTAAGTTCATGGGCTACCTTGTACAATTTGCTAATTATGCCGTTTACCATTCGGGAGATACATTATGGTTTGATGGGTTGGATGAACTTTTACAGCCTTATCATGTTGACATTGCTTTTTTGCCAATAAATGGCAATAAGCCTGAAAGAAAAGTTGCTGGAAATCTGAATGCTGAAGAAGCTGCTCTGTTAGGTAAAGCTATTGATGCAAGATTGGTTATTCCACATCACTACCACTTATTCGAATTTAATACAGAAGACCCGGCACTCTTTGCAGAACGGTGCAGCAAACATGGTGTAAACTATAAAGTACTTGAAATGGGTGAGGGGTTTATTTACCCTTTTGACTAAAATTCTTCTAACATTCAACAGTTAAAAACAAACATTAGATGTTCGGGATGTATAGCAAAAGCAACTCCTTTTCTACATGAAGCAGCAGGCGAAGACAATTGGTGATTATTGTTAGCGACACCTTTCCTGGTTTAATCATCATCCTGAAATGAATGAATCTGGTGAATATGCCGTTAAAACATCCTTCCCTTATCCTGGTAACTATACTCTATTTGGGGAGCGAATTATTTACATCACTTGCAGCACAGCTTTATTTGACATGCATCACAAAACAGTGCCTTTATCTGCCAACGATGCAAGTGCTGGTGTCGTTCCCGTTCCCACAACTGTCATTGCCGGTTCCATTGAAATCGACGAGAGCAATGTAGATCTGTTTTTGCAGAACCCTACGCCGGTAAAAGGAGTTGAAGGTGTAGAAATATATTTTTATTTTGGAAATCATCTTTCGTTTTTCATGGCTTCATCGTTGTGTCACTCACTTGTACTGTATATTTTCATGCATCTTTGCCTTTTATGCTAATTGCTTCCACCATTTGAAAAATTGCTTTCACCAATGAGCCTGCAAACTTTTCGTTTACCATTCGATGTTCCGCTGCTGCCGACGAAGGTTTTATCCGCCGGCAATTTGACCTGCCTTTATGAAAATGGCAATCTTCGATACATTCGTTTCCAAGGGGTAGAAGTGCTAAGGTTAATTTACAGCGCCGTACGAGATGAGAATTGGCAAACAGCTTTGTATGAGATCAGCGATGAGGTAATCGAAGAAAATGTAACAGGATTTACGATTCGATATAATGCCATTTACCTGCTAAATCAAATTCGTTATAAAGCCTCTTTTGAGATTGAAGGAAAGGATAACATTATTTCCTATTCAATGAAAGGTGTTGCCTTAAACCGTTTTCAAACCAATCGTATTGGTATCTGTGTACATCATCCAATTGCTGAATGTGCAGGAAAAAGCGTGCTGATAAGACGTCCCGACGGGGATAGTTATGAGTCAACATTTCCCGAACTAATCAGTCCTCACCAACCCTTTAAACAGGTGCATCGCATGCAATGGAAAGTTGAAGAGGGATTGGAAGCGCAAATAACTTTTGAAGGCGATGTTTTTGAAACAGAGGACCAACGTAACTGGATAGATGCTTCATATAAAACTTATTCAAGACCCCTTGAACTTCCCTTTCCTTATTTCGTCGATGAAGGCGAAACCATAGAGCAAAAAATTATTTTAAAAGTTTCAGGAGATAGAACTACAAATAACCAATCTGGTTTAACTCCTTTAGCATCTGAAGAAATAAAAGTCCGCTTTCCTGACATCGGGTATTGTCGACCAAAAGGTTTCCGGCATTTGACAAGCTCTGAAATAAATCTCCTTAAAAAAGTTCCCTTCCATCATTACAGGGTAGAGCTACAACTGGATGAAAAAGATTGGCAACAGGAATTGTCGACAGCTTTTTCTGAGGCAAAAGAGTTAAATACGAAACTCGAACTCGTTACTTTCTTTGGTCATGAGATTGAAAACCAATTAAAGAATTTGATTGCCCAAATCGTACCTGAACAACAACACGTCATAAGTATACTATTATTAAATAAGAACGAGAATGTAACATCTCCCGACCTGCTACGACAGGTATTTCCCGTACTTAAAAGCGCATTTCCTCAAATAGAACTAGGTTATGGAACGGATGGCTTTTTTGCTGATCTAAATCGCAACCGACCTCAAACTTCCGATTATGATTTTGTTAGTTTCAGTATTAATCCACAGGTGCATGCAATTGATACCCGCACGATTATTGAAAATTTAAATGCTCAGGCACATACCATTGCAACCACTGAAACCTTTATCGCTAACAAAGCAATTCATGTATCACCGGTAACTTTTAAAATACGCCCCAATGCTGATGCCGCAGCTACACATCAAACGGCTGCTGATCCTGCCAAAGATGTAGATCCAAGACTTCATACTTCCTTTGCAGCTTACTGGACTTTACAAACCATCAAGAACCTAAGCGATGTTGACAGTATCACGTTCTATGAAACGATAGGTGCAAAGGGTATCATTAAAGAAAATGCATCCGCATCTAATCAGACAGGGCAGTCATCCGAAGCGATTTTGACGCCCATTTATGAGATGTTAGCAGCTATTAAAGCATTTGAACCTACGTCAATTATTAAAGAAAAAGGAAATGATAAAAACGAGCATAATTTTATCATTGAGAATATAAAAGGTGATCATTTAATGTTTGTTACTGATGACCTCAGTCTGTGCAAAGTGGTATGAGCATAGTGGTGACAAGTGGTTCAAAGAGGAAGCTTGCCGTTTTTTTAACCACGCTTCCTAATTGGCTGAACCTGATGGAGTAGTGCAAACCCGTCACAACTGGGGTAGCGAGATTTGGTTTAGTGATGCTTATCGGCCATTCTATGGAAGGCATTGCGTCTGTACCTGAATGGGCACCCGCTCGCGAGAATCATTTGCTGCGCACAACTTCAGCAGTTCAAAAAATAAAGTACCAGGATAAGCAAATTTTGTATCAAACGTATGATATCGCTGCATAAGAAGTTTTAAGGCTTGCTGCAAAACCAGTTGCGGTAAAGGTTGATGGCGTGGCAATAAAAGAAACAAAAAACCAGGCAAATGAAGGATGGCTTTGGGTGCCGCTTTCAACACGAGGTGGTATTGGGCAGCTGCTGTTTCTACTAGTCTGAACACTGCGAACAAATAAGTGTAATAAACGAAAAAGCGCGAAAATAGGGGGCAGATCAGCTAAAAGTGTAAAACCAGAAACCTTCCCTTGTACTATCAT
>JAOQAJ010000247.1 GCA_025963675.1 Segetibacter sp. | reverse complement strand
AAAAAAGCTGAATAGAAAAACTACAAGTAGAAGTGAGTGACACAACGATGTTTAATAAATTTACCTAGCTGGTTCACAAAACACAACTGCATTCAAATTTCTCCACTCAACCAGTTAATCTACGTTTTTAGGTCGTTAACTATTTCCACTCCGGGTTCTGTTCTATTTTTGGATTTGCATTTATTTCATCCTGGGGTATAGGGAAATACCTGTGTTTTTGTTGGGGAGTGCGGGTTGGATAAACATTATTAACAGCTTTTGGCACCTCGGTTAGAAAAGTGTTTGTCCTGGTTAAATCGTACCACCTGTCCCCTTCTGCAAAAAGTTCCCACGAACGTTCCTGTAAAATTGTATTCAGGTTTACGGTAGTTAAGTCAAAAGCCGATGGAATATTAATAGGTAGTCCAAAGGCTCTCCTTCTAACAGCGTTAATATAGGATAAGGCATTTGCAGAACTTCCGTTTAATCTGAATTCAGCTTCCGCCGCGATCAGGTAGATATCTGCGATGCGAAGGATTGGAATATTGATGATAGGAGAAACGCCGCCACCTCCGTTCGGATCCATATGTTTTTTAATTAAGACACCCTGCGGTGTAATGGGGGTTATATTTCTTTGAGCAATGATATTGCCGCTTTTATCGACGTAGTTTGTATCTAAAAGCGTTCTTCTTTTATCGAGTGGATTGAAAGAATTAAAAAACGTTTGGTAGGCAAACATAGAGCCGAAGGTAGTTTTACCATATTCAGGAGCAGCACTTCCGGCAGGACCTAATAAGCTTGAAAGTTGACTTGAACGAGCAGGGCTTTGGCCTTCCGCTTCAAAAGCCCAAATATTTTCAATACGTGCAACATCCTCGCGGTCGTATCTAAAAACATCTCTTACATCAGGCATTAATGCATATTTGCCTGATGTGATTACCTCCTGTGCTTTTTGCAATGCTTTTGTCCAGTCTTCATTGTACAACGCAACTTTTGCATACAAAGCACTTACAGCTTCTTTAGATGGCCTGCCTTTATCTACTGCCGGGTATGAAAGGAAAGCTGCATTTGCTGCCTGGTCTAAGTCGCTATAAATTTGTTTATATACTTCCGCTTTCGAACTTTTCCTCACCAGTGCTTCAGCTTCTGTCACGCTTGCCTTTATTTTAACAGGGATATCGCCAAAGTTTTTGGCTGCAGTCCAGTGATAAAAAGCTCTTAAAAAATAGGCTTCTCCTATGATCTGCTTTTGTCTTACAGCATCCATATTTGCAGCCGGTACTTTTTCAATGATCCAGTTTGCCTTTTCTATACCGTCATAGCAGGAAGTCCAGATTTGTTGCGGAGATTCATTGATCCTGCTGTTACTTTTTTGTATTGTATAATTCGCATCATATGTAAACATAGTGAGCGTATTTCTACCTACTACTGCGCGTGGATACGCCTGGTCTGCGCTAAAGTCAGACACGATAGTTAAAGCGGGACCAGCTGCAAGGTCTGCAAGCGGATCATAAGCAGCAATGAGTCCTTTTTCAGCATCGGACGCAGTTTTGTAAAACGCTTCGGTGTAAATGGATGAATATATTGTTTCGTCTAATTTTCTACATGAGAAAAGCAAAACAGGAAAAGAGGAAAATAGTAGTATAAATTTTATAGACTGTTTCATTTTAAATTTTTTTGGATGATCGCTAATCGAGGCTTAAAAAGTTACCTGTATTCCTCCAAGAAATGAGCGCGCCTGCGGATAAACTAAATTATCAATACCGATTGCAGTATTAGAGCCGGCATATGTATTTACTTCGGGGTCAAAACCTTTGTAATCGGTTATAGTGAAAAGATTATTAACGCTGAAATATATACGTGCACTTTGTAAACCTTTTACAGGAGCCAATCGGTAACCTAGCGTAAGATTCTTGCAGCGGATATAAGATCCGTCTTCGATGAAATAATTGCTAAGTGGCAGTCGGCCACCCTGGGCTGCACTTGCATATTGGTTGCTTGGGTTGGTCGGAGTCCAACGGTTGACCACCTCTTTTAGTAAGTTGCGTTGCCCTAACGGATTTTCAAAAGCCAGCCGGCTTAAGTTATAAATATCATTGCCTTGTGAACCGGAAAGGAACGTACTAAGATCAAAACTTTTGTAAGAAACATTGGTAGAAAACCCAAAAATGAAATCCGGATTTGGGTTGCCTGTGATCGCCTGGTCGTCAGATGAAATGACTTTATCGTCGTTAAGGTCTTTTACTCTGTGTCCTCCAAGCCTGCCATCGTAGCCTGGTAAAATAGCCTGGCCCGTTTGGTTGATACCTTCAAAAACAAATGTTTTAAAAATACCAAGCGGTTCGCCAACTTTTAGAACCGAATAATTGGTTACAAAACGTTGGTTCGTAACACCACCGTCAAGGCCGATTAACTTGTTCCTGTTGATACTAACGTTGCCTGCAATATTCCACTTGAATTTTCTTCCATCCACTATTCTTGCATTGGTAGAAAATTCAATCCCTTTATTTTCCAACGAGGCAAAATTGCCGGTTATGCTACCATAACCTGAACTAAGCGGCAATGTTTTTATGTAGAGTAAATCTTCAGTTCTTTTATGGTACACATCCACTACAAAACTGATACGGTTTTGAAGAATACTTACATCCAAACCGATATTGGTCTGTTTTGACTTTTCCCAACGTAAGTCGGGATTAGCAATACCTGTTGGATTGATACCTGTATTATAGATATGATTAATAGAATAATCACTTCCGGTAGAGGCAACTGTACTTAGCGATTGGTAAGGAGATATACCGCCTGCATTACCGGTTATGCCATAACTCGCTCTTAGTTTTAAATCTGAGAGCCACCGTGCATTTTGTAAGAAATCTTCATCAATGATGCGCCATGCTGCAGATACTGCCGGGAAAAAGCCATATTTATTATTTGCGCCGAACTTGCTCGAACCATCGACACGAGCTGTAAAGTCAATGAAATATTTGTCTTTAAACCCGTAGTTTACTCTACCCATGTACGATTCTAACAATTGCTTGTTCCGCCCAGAGCTTGTCGTTCTGTTTATTGCCAATTGTAACGCTTCATTCCTGGTCGCATCATTTGGAAATCCTGTTGCTGAAACGTTATTGAACTTAAACTGCTCCGACTGGGTTGCGAATACACCGGTAAACTTGAGGCTATGATTTTCAGAAAAACTACTTACATACGTAAGAATGCTTTCGTGTAGTAATGAGATGAAATTCGAATTGTTCTTCTGGCCTGTTCCGGAATTATCGTTCAAATCATTTTTACTGATTATGGAACGGGGGGAATAATAATCATTGAGATTATTCTGTACGTCGGCATTAAAAGATGCTCTATACGTCAATCCCTTTAGCAGTGTTGCTTCACCATATACATTTCCAAGCGTACGATAGAT
>JAOQAJ010000227.1 GCA_025963675.1 Segetibacter sp. | reverse complement strand
ACAAAAAGAAGGTGGAAAAAGGGTAAAGAAAAGATTAAAAAAAGCATCAACTTTTAGCTGGCTGGTTCAGATTAAAGGCTGTATGAATTGTTTTTGTGGATACTCAATAAGCGCAATTCAACAGTCGTATTCAACACGTGTTCTTCGGTAAACTCTTTTACTTAATTATAGGAACATTGTTCCTGTCGTCCTGCGTAAAAGTTTTTTTGCCAGCCTTTGATCCGTTGCGGCGTTCCGTTCATCGGTAGTACCTCTCCTTTGCTTCGGTGTCCCGTTCTTCTCGCACTTTGTTGGCGGCATGTACCTGTTTCGCGTCCTCTCTAATATTCAAATCATCGCATTCACAGCTACCTGACAGTTGTTGGTGGAGACATCAAACAACAACGCGCAAAAGTACAATTACGCGAAATATTGCTGTTTTGCAGCACAAAAAAGCCGGTTGGTCGATATAATGATCAAAGAGGTAAGGCATCTGGTATTTTCGGGATGGCGAAGCAATCATCCAGAAACGTGAATTGCTTTACGAGCTGCGTTTCAACGCGGCTCTTTTTAATTTAAACTTAAATACCGGTTCATTCTTATTTCCCTCTCGCGGCTGTTTGTGAATCACCGTCCCGAAAGATAAAAACTTTTTTAATTCTCATGCTGTTGTTGGTGCCCTCGGCACAACTTGTAATCAACCTACTTAAATACCACGTAATCGATATTCTTGTCTTTGATACTAAATGCGGGCGAAGTAAGAGGTGTTATTAGTTATTTGGAAATATCTCTAAAAATTATACGTTTAGTTTCGCAGCTTTATTTCAAAAAGCATGCAATTAGAAACGGAGAAACTTACACCAAAAAAAATACGCTTAGCAACAACTGCATTTTTCTTTGTTTCCGGATTTGGCTATTCGTCATGGGCTTCACGGATCCCTTCTATACAGCAGCAATTGAATTTGAATGAAGCACAGTTAGGCGGTATATTACTTGCAGCTCCTATCGGTTTACTGCTTACGATGCCTCTTACAAGTATGTTGCTCGGTAGGGTAAACAGCAAAAAAGTAATGCTCTTTGGTGCGATACTTTATAATATCGTACTCTGTCTTCCCGGATTTACCAATCAAACGTGGCAATTGTTTGTAGTCCTCCTGTGCTTTGGATCAACACGCAACCTGTTGAATCTCTCGGCGAACTCACAAGCTGTTGGGGTGCAGCAATTGTACAGTAACTCGATAATGACCACCTTTCACGGCATCTGGAGTTTGGCCGGGTTTGCCGGCGCCGCTGTTGGTCTGGTGATGGTTCATTTAAATATTCCAACGAGCTTTCACCTGCTTACCATTAGCGTTGCCCTTATTTGTCTATCACTATATTTTTATAAAAACGCTTTTGATCAACCTCCGCTTGAAAACAATAAAAAGCCCGTCTTTTCTCTACCGGATAAGCATTTGATGAAATTTGCTATCATTTGCTTTGCCTGTATGTCTTGCGAAAATACTATGTATGACTGGAGTGCTATTTATTTTCAAAAAGCTGTTCATGCAACAAAATCAGCTTCTACAGGGGCTTATGTAGTTTATATGATTTTTATGACAATAGGAAGGTTTGCGGGAGACAAACTCGTCCCGGTTCTGGGAATAAAAAAAATCCTACAACTGTGCGGCTGGTTCATTCTTGCGGGATTATTATTGGCGGTCATTTTACCAAATGCAATAATTGCAGGAATTGGTTTTGCCATGGTTGGACTTGGAGTATCATGTATTGTTCCTCTTGTTTTTAGCATTGCCGGTAAATCGAAAACAATGAGTAGCGGACAGGCACTGGCTGCTATATCTACTATTGGTTACATTGGATTTCTTTTGATGCCTCCATTTATAGGTTTCGTAGCACAGGCATTAAGCCTACGATGGTCTTTCGGAATAATTGCATCGCTAGGCGGCGTCATTGTAATGATGGTTTCGACGATAAAAGAGGAAAACACCTGAAAAATAAGCGGTCCAAATTTTACCACCGAAGAAGTGCCAATTACAACACCAAAAGAATTATCACTAAAATCAAAAATGGATGAAAAAAGTTGCATTATGTTTTGACGATGAACGAACTGCGACGCAACGATGATTCGAGAAGACATATGGCTGGGTTCAAAAGAATTAATTCTACTTAAGCAAAAGCGTTTTTCACCAAAGCAACGGGGCAAATTAAAAGAGGCTGCCTTATTTAGGACAGCCTCTTTTAAAAAGCATTTACGTAGACTATTTTACAGTTAACGCCTCATCAATTAAATACACCATATTGTTTCTATGCGCTTTTGTTTCTTCATTTGTAGAAACTGCACCTGCCAATTTGGTTTTTAATTTCTTTAAAGTATAACGAGCAGCAGCTTTTGCCACATCATCAACCGGTGCTTTTGGATCAGCAATTTGAACTACATTTTTTACAAACGTAGTTTGCAGATACTGCCTGTAGGTATTCACATTACCCTTTAAATCTGCATTAAAGATGCCACTAGTCAGGTCATTCATAACCTCTGCAAGGCTATATTGATTTCCGTATAACCTGCTATTGGTAATTCTTAGCATGGTTACAGGGTGAAGTATATGCATTAAAGCGGATCCTGCCAGGGAATTATATGTAGCATTTAACTTTGGATCTTCTGTGGAAGAGAAAAAATTGTATCCGCGACGCTGGCTTTGCAAATAAGGTATTAAATAAGCATCACCCTTAAAGGCATCGGGAGCAAACACATTTTTAGTTAACACTGCAATTGCTCTTTTCTGTGTAGCCAAAGGAACCGGGGTAAAAGGTTTTGCAGTGGTAGTCTGACCAACAAAACTCCTGTCTACATACACGCCGCCAACATAACGGCTAACAGCACTGATCATAGCATTACGCTGGCCATTTAAAGTATTATACCGCGCCCTGAGTTCTGCATACCCTCTACCATCCTTGCTGTATTTGTTTTTAAGTTTTGGAATGATATTGTTCACCAACATAAAGCGATCTTCCGCATATCCGATAGCATCACTGCTCAAATCATTGACGTTAACTCTCGGATCAATTGCTTTTCCCGGAGCACGCATATCGTCGGCATCGTTACCAAAAGCAAGATCCGGCTCAGTACTGCGGTTTAAAACTTTCTTACGAAACGCTTCTTCACCACTTGCACTTACAGGAGTATACCCGTACTCAATAGCCCACAAATCGTAAGGACCAGGCTTGGTCGTATAGTAATCACCCTGCTTTTTTCTGTCAACGCTTACGTTAATTGCAGGATAGTCCATAACACTACCCATCAAACCTTTTTTATGAGTAATCTCGGTATTGTTTATTTCAGACCGCTTCAGCATTTGGCTGGCCTTCATATTATGGTTCAAACCTAACGTGTGACCCATCTCATGCAATATCAAATAATAAAGAAATTGCTTGTGCATTTCTTTGATGTCGGTTTCCGGTGCTCCTGCAGCCTCCAAAGTTGTGAGGCCGGTTGTGTACTGTGCTTTTAACTCAGGTGCTAAAGTACAGGCTGTAAAATCAGTTTTCATACCAGGAAACACCAAAGGTTGTGGTGCAGGTGCGCCAAATAGTTCATCAGCGATGGGGGTTGCGCTACCGCTAAACCATTCAACAGTAATATCAGAGCCAAGTATTTGACCTGTTCTTGGATTTACAAAACTAGGCCCGATAGCACCATACGGAGGATTAGCAGATGATACCCAACGAATAACGTTGTACCTGATATCACTCGGATCCCAATCGGCATTGTCTGGCATCTGCTTCATCACAACTGCATTTTTAAAACCAGCTTTTGCAAAAGCCTCGTTCCATTTCTCTCCGGCTTCTTTTATGGTCTGGCGATATTCTACAGGTGTTGTATTTTCTATGTACCAGGTAATGGGTTCAACTGGTTCGCTTACTGATGCAGAAGGGTCTTTTTTTACCAGGTTCCAGCGGTTGATAACGTCACGATAATTTATAGGATTAATGCTGGTAAGATCATCTTTTTCCTGTGTAAAATACCCAACACGAGGATCATCAAAACGCGGACGATAATCATTTTTAGGCATTTCAATGAATGTATGTTGCATACGTACTCTCACATAACGGGCATCAGTAATATCGTTACCACCCCCATTGTAAGGTGCTGGATTATCATATGCAAGATCGACCTGGATATCAGTGTTTTTCGGGAAAGACCTGATAGTATTATACTTGGATTTAGATGGGTTTAACTGGCCAAGATTGAAAACTGCTCCCGGAGGCATTCCTAACGGCATAAGTGGTTTTACCGGATCCATTTTCTCAGTTAAAAAAAGAGCATCCGCATTTATCACGTATCCACCAGCATCATCAACAGTATATTTCTCAGAAAGCAAAACCGCTTCAGGAACATCCACTCCGGCAGTTTTACTTACAGCATTATTGCTGTCGTAGTAAAAACGGGTATTAACTACATGAAACTCTAATTTGTCAAATGCCTTTACGATCTTAAAAATCTGTGTGCTACGGTGCATACTTTGATTCAGAAACAGAGAAGTGGGGCCACTTATAGAAAAGCTTTGGTAAACAAACTCTTTTCCTAACTGATCTTTCTTTATAAACATTTGAAGAGCTCCATTTACCGTATCCTGGTAAACAGTAAATAAACCGTCAAATTTTTTGTTCCCTTTTGTTTTTTCAGCCAGTGACACTTTCTTCACTTTCACTGTGTCCATAACAGGTTTTGCTTCCGGCAGTGCTTTCTGCAAAACAACTACAGTATCTTTTTTTGGTGCCTGTGCCGTTGCGGTTGCTATTGCGCCAATACCAAATGCACCCGCGAGTAACAGTTTTTTCATGAAGTATTTTTTGAGGTATTTAAAAATAAACGAGGCAGGTCAATTAACATTTTCGTTTATACTAGTGGTAAATATACTAGATGGATGGAATGGGCATGATTTAAATAAGCTTAAATAAGAGAAAGAAATGCAAAAACTACAGAATCAATAAAAGATGAAAAGCAGGTTTATTTTTTGGTCCAAACATGCCGGCGAAGATGTTACTTCCGTTGCGTCGCACCCTTGTACTTGCCCTTCTTTTATCAGCGTTTTCTGCATTATGCTTATTAGAGTTCCAACCCGATAAAGAAACACGACTTATCACGATGCCTCCCCGATCACCTTCGCCGCGATCCAACCGCTGGTCCAGGCATGTTGAAAGTTGAAGCCCCCTGTTATTCCGTCGACATCCAATATTTCACCGGCAAAAAATACATTTGGCGCCAGTTTACTTTGCATTGTGTTTGCGTCTACTTCGCTAAGTTTAATACCACCGCAAGTGACAAATTCTTCTTTAAAGGTTGTTTTTCCTTTTACTTCGAATTCTTGTGCCGTTAAATTTTTAATCAACTTATTTTGCTCTTTTCCAGGTAGATCTGCCCATCGGATGTCTTCATTTATCCCGCTTTCATTTAATAGATAAACCCATAGGCGGGATGGCAAATTAAAAGGATTACGATTACCGATCTTTTGAGAAGACCTTTCATTTCTTAACGTCTGCCAATTTTCCCGCAGGCTTTGTTCGTTGTGGCCACTGAGCCAGTTAACCAACATATTAAAATGATAATTTTTATCAGCAAGTTCTCTTGCTCCCCATGCTGAAAGTTTTAAAATGGCCGGTCCGCTAAGTCCCCAATGAGTGATTAACAGAGGCCCTTCGTCAGATAGCTTGCTGCCGATTATTTTTACCGTTGCCTTTTCTACCGAAACCCCCATTAGAGCAGTAATCGAATTGTTAGGCATATTAAATGTAAACAACGAAGGCACCGGCGACTCAATAGAATGACCTAATCTCGTCAGCCAATCAAACATTGTACTTTTAGGATAACCACCACAAGCCACACACACATAATCAGCTCTAAGAACCTTATCACCAGATACCTGCAATGTAATTTCTTCTCCCTCTCGTTTAAGACTTTTTACTTCAGCATTCATCACGATTTCAACTCCATATTTATTTGCCTCTCGTAATAAACAATCTATTATCGTTTGCGAATTATCAGTTATTGAAAACATTCTTCCATCCGCTTCCGTTTTCAACTTCACTCCCCTTTCTTCAAACCAGGTAACACAATGAGTTGTATTAAACTGGTGAAAGGTTTTCTTTAGAAAATTAGTTCCGCGTGGGTATCTTTTAACAAGGTTGGAAATTTCAAAACAAGCATGAGTAACATTACATCTTCCGCCACCGCTTACCCTAACCTTCGATAAAAGCTTACTTGTTTTTTCGACAATAGTCACTTTAAGCGAACGGTTCATTCTTGCAGCATTGACAGCACAAAAAAAACCGGCAGCACCGCCACCAATAACTATTAAATTCTTATTCAAATTTTAGGAAATTATCTAATTATGTCTTGAATTGGTTCTTTCGATTTCGCTATTGTTTGACTGCCTGCTATGCAGTTCAACAAATGAGCCGCTGAAAAAAAGATCGAGTTTTTGTAAACTTTTAAAAATAGAAAAGAGCAAGCAACAGTAACTGCCAGGTAAACAGCCGTTGAACACAATTGCCGGATTAAATCAACAATTGAGTACGTGAAATTCGTAAGAATTAGTTGTTGAATTATTTAGCTCTAAAGTCAATTGAGTCTTTGACTTCGCCACAAGTCAACATCTTTTTACCAAAGTACGGATTCTTAATGTCAGCAGTTGAACTTAACCAATAAGCACCTGCATCATTAAATGCCATTGGGCAAAATTGATGATACACCACTTCCTTATCAAAACGTATCGTTCTTACAAGGTCATACATCGCATCGCTAATCATTTGAAATGATTTACGCCTGGCTTCGATATCCTTTTCCTGCACCAGCGCTTTAGATTCTGCAGACACCGTTTGCACATACCCCCTTGCCATGTTCACAATACTACTATCCGCCTTTACTTCTTTGAGATCTAAACTGTCTGCACTTGCTACCAATAAGTTTGCAGAAGTAACTGCCATTTCATTGTTAGATAAAACAAAAGCGTCTTTAAGATGATAATAGTTATTTAGAAAATTGGTAAACTTGGTATTAAAGTCTGACGAGTTTTTGCTTTGAGCCAATGGTTCATCTTTTTTCGTTTCTTCACCTGGGTTAGTTTCTGATCCACCACCGCAAGCGCCTAAAACTGCCAACGCTGCTATTAAAATATATTTTCTCATGTTAAATATCGTTTCTACAAATGTAATTGAAATTGCTTTCCAAACTCATTGCCATACTTTTGCCAATCGTCCTTAAAACCGTTAAAACGGAAATAAAATATTAAGGAGATTTTATTATCAATTTTTAAAATAAGGCCCATCAGGGGTTGGTAGTTATGTTATTAGGTCTTCAGAATGTTACGTTTGAATTTGGTGCGAGGGTTATAGTAAGCGATGCTACATGGCACATTCAACCAGGTGATCGCATAGGTTTAATCGGATACAATGGTACCGGAAAATCAACGTTGCTTAAAGTGTTGGTTGGTCAATATTCCCCTTCAGCAGGTACTGTTGAAAAAGGGCGTGAAACTACAATAGGCTACTTACACCAGGATTTGCTAAGCTTCGATACAAATGATAGTATTACCGGTGTAGCCCTTGGTGCATTTGAGCGGGTACAACAACTCGAAAAAGATATTGAAAGGCTGGGCAAGGAACTGGAGGCAAATCCGGAAAGTGAAGAAATTCTTATAAAATATACAGACGCATTACATGAAATGGATGTTTTGGACGGATACAACGTTCACTACAAAGCGGAAGAAGTTTTGCATGGACTGGGTTTTTCTAACGAAGATCTTGAAAAACCTTATAAGCAGTTTAGTGGAGGATGGAGAATGCGGGTGCTGCTGGCAAAAATGATCTTACAGGCACCTGACGTATTGTTACTCGATGAACCTACTAACCACCTTGACTTACCGTCTATCGAATGGCTGGAGAAATATCTGTTGAACTACAAAGGAAGCGTCGTTATTGTAAGCCACGATAAATTTTTCCTGAACCGAATGGTAAATAAGATCGTAGAGCTTTACCAAAGGCAGTTGCACATTTATACAGGCAATTACGATTATTATGAGCGGGAAAAGGATATCAGGATAGATATGCAGCAACGGGCTTACGAGAACCAACAAGATTACATACGCCAACAGGAAAGATTTATAGAGCGGTTTAAAGCCAAGGCAAGTAAAGCAGCACAAGCCCAGAGCGTGCAAAAACGACTGGATAAACTGGATGTAGTTGAAGATGTACAGTTAGAGCGTCCTGACATAAGAATCAACTTTCAAATGGATAAAACACCAGGCAGAGTGTTGGTGTCGTTAAAACATATTAATAAGAAGTTTGGGGATAATGTTATTCTTGAAAATGCTTCTGCTGAAATTGATCGCGGCGATAAGATTGCGTTGATCGGCGCAAACGGAAAAGGTAAATCTACCTTGTTGCGAATTGTTGCTGAAGTTGAAACCTTTGAAGGTGAAAGGGTGTGGGGTCACAATGTAGATGAAAGCTTTTATGCTCAACATCAGCTGGAGGCTTTGAATCTCAATAACACCATCCTGGACGAAATGAAAGAGTGCGGAAGCCAGAAGACTGAGATGGAATTGAGAAGTTTGCTTGGGGGATTTTTATTCGGAGGTGACGATGTAGAAAAGAAGATTAAGGTTTTAAGTGGAGGTGAAAAAGCGCGTGTCGCTTTGGCTAAAACGATCGTAAGTAAAGCGAACTTCTTAATGCTTGACGAACCTACCAACCACCTCGACATGCACTCCGTGGAATTGTTAGCCGGCGCTCTTAATAAATATCCCGGAACTTATATACTTGTTAGCCACGACCGTTTTTTCATATCTAAAACTGCCAATAAAATCTGGGAAATTGTAGATCACAAGATCAAAGAGTTTAAAGGTACTTACCAGGAATGGGTTGAATGGAATGAACGAATGGCAAATATCGAAGCAGAGAAAAAGGCTGAGAATGGAAAAGCCAAAACCGAAAATGTAAAGAAGGAAGAAGCGAAGCCTGTTACACCGGTTCAGGAAAAAGCTGTTATAAATGCTCCTGTAAATCGTGAGTTGCAAAGAGAACTTCAAAAGCAACAAAAGAGATTAGTAACTCTTGAAGCTGACATAAGTAGAGCGACATCCGAAAGAATAAGACTCGAGCAAGCACTTGGCGCTCCGGAAAATTATTCAGACAAAAAAAAGTTTGCAATGGTAGAAAGTGATTACAAAAAAGCGACTCAGGCTTTGCAATCTTTAAACCAGGAATATGAAACACTTTTTGAAAAAGTAATGGAGTTAGAAACGCAAGCAGCGGGTTGAGAGAAAGCTGCAAGCTGTTAGCTTCAAGCTACAAGCTTTCATGTTATGATTGTTGTTTACAGTAAGGCTTCCTGTTAGCAGATAAACAACATCTTTGGGGACCTGCAAGCATCTAGCTTCAAGCTACAAGCTTTCATGTGTGTTTAATAGTTGAACTGTCGCTGATGCAAATGCTTGAGGCTTGTAGCCAACAGCTTGAGGCTTTTCCTCCGCTTCCCCTCACTCTTTTGCTTTTAGAAAATCACTTACCAAATAAGCAATCAGCTTACCTGTAGTTTCACTGCTGCGACCATCAGATAATCTGGAAGCGCCTTCGCAAATATGCAGGTAAGCAGTTTTGCTATCTGCAGACGCATACGAAATAAACTGCCGCGCGTGTAACGGCTCAACTCCACTCGGAGTGGCAGCACTACTTAAGGTGTTTTCAATACAATCTAAATCAAGCTCAATGCCTGTGTAGGTATCTTCTGTAAAAGTGGTTGCGTGGGCAATAGCCTCCAGGAAGTTCTTCTTTTCATGAATAAATATGTCTTCATAAGTAATGAAATCTACAAAAGGATTATTCACTACATCCATCCAAATGTTTTGGGTGAGGTAATTTTCATGAATGCCAATAACACAATATTTCTGCAGAAACCCATCCTCTTCTGCATACGAAAAAGCGTTGCCGCTGTGTCGTCCTTCAAGTGGTCTAAAATCAGCATGAGCATCGAGGTTGATACTATTGATTGAAGCCAGGGGTATCAACCCCGATTTGTACAATCCTTTTGCGCAGCCTTTAATCAGGGGATAAGCGTTGTTATGGCCCCCGCCAATAACTATAGGAATCTTATTGTATTGAGTGATTAATTTAACAAGAGGCTCCACTGCCTCATCTACCTGGTTTACTGCATGTCGGTAAGCATCTACCTTCTCGTCGAAGTTGTGCGCATTGGTTTCTATTAACGCTTCGATTTCTGCAAAATCAAATCTTCCAAGTAAAATAATATCGCTTCCTTCTAAAAAATCGTTGCTTTGAATATTTACAAAAGCAGACAAAAAAGGGTCCCACGCAGTTCCGGTTCCTCCAACGCCGCAATTAGCTTTTACACCTATATCTTCCGGAATTCCAAAAATTACAAATTTTGCTTTCGAATCTTTTAAAGACTGTTCAAGATTTTCATGATTTGATATTACCTGTAAACGTTCTCCAAGCTTGGTTTCAAAACGCCGTGTTTTGGTAACAGATAAGACATCCTGCTTATTGTAAAATCTAAAATATTTCATATAGCTGTCGGTTTTGCTTATGTTTCTGGTTTCTGTTAATCGTACTTATCTTCTCATTTTCCAAAGAAAGTAAAAGTATCAATTTTATAACATCTGCGATGATTTATAAGAAAATAGAAAACGGGTTAAGATCAGCAGAACAGATAGCAAATATTTAAGAGAGAAGTTTAAACCGCGAAAACAGAACTGCCAGATGAAGAAAGGGGCACTGACTCAAGAGACTAATTGAATTTGAAAACCGACAGCTTTTGGCTTTTTTACACCTCTTTTCAAAAAGTAGGAAAAGCGAGGGAAAATATTAATTGAACAAAATAAAAAAACCGGGTTTCAATGAGGTCTATTAGGAGGATCTAAATTGAAACCCGGTTGAATAATGTTATTGTGTAAAAGAGTGCGACGCAACAATGCTATATTTTTTGCTGGCGCCCGGTTCCATATGTTTCTACTATCTTATCTGGCCACGTAATTTTCCTGACGGATAAAGAGTAGAATTGACAGTCACATAGGTATTATTATTTAAAAGGGCGGAATAAGCTGACCCCGTTAGTTGCATTCTCTTAGATACATTAAACTCTGAACCAGACGCTGCAAGATTCAACAACAGTGGTCCATTAGCAGAAGCAGCACCCTGGTTAATGGTAGCATTAAGAACCGGATCGCTGACATCATTATTATTGATAACAACTCTGCTATGTAAAACACTATCTGAAGTAATGCGTAAAAATGCGGTACCGTTAGTTGTAGTTGTAACCGATGGAATAACTGCGCCACCCGTTAATGATACATTTTTAGAAAACACAATATTGGAATTTAGCTGGCCGCGCACCAGCCCCGAAGGAGCTCTGTCAGAAGTTACAGTAATGTACTTTTCAATGGCATTATTTCGCAGAGTATCCATTAAACCAGTTGATAAGCCGGTTAAAGTGCCGCTTGCATAGGTTCCATAAACACGTACCGGCAGACTAACTAACAATGCACCTTCGGAAAGAGGGTCACCTAAACGAATTTGCGCAGCGACTATTCTATCTGAAGATGAGGTGTCGCCTTTGATTTCGTACCGGAGACTGTTGTCGGCTAAAGCAACCATATTGAAAACTGCATTTGCTGGTGCCCCGGTAGTTACAACATTTTGGTTCGCAGAAGACAGATTCAGTTTCCATTCTCTGACAACCTCTACGTTACTGGTATAATCATTTTTTTTATTACAAGACGAGTTAATAGCTAAAAAACCGAGTATATATAAAAAAATGTATAGTTTAATTTTCATGGCATTTCCTTTATTTTGACAATATGACTACAATATCAGCCAAAAAGTTGCGTATAAAAAATTACTACTAATACCTTGCCATCACCCTATTCTTTTAGTGATGTCGTCATCGATTTTATCGAACAAATGTTGAGGCTTATAAACGCGCCAATTGGGGATATTCATTAGTTCTATGAAATAGTTCAGCTTCTTTCTTTTAAAATCATATTGCGTTTGGTCTGGCATATTCAGCGCAACAATCCACCCTCCCTCATCGGTCACCTCTTCGAACCACTCTTCATAATAATCTTTATCGCCACTATGAAAGTTTAATACGTTTTCAGTTATCAGAATAAACTTGGTAATATGTTCTAAAAACATATCGTCAATTACATCACGCTTTAGAGTCATTATATCATTTTCGATCGCATCATTCCATTCACCTATTAATTCTATGATTGCGAAATTGTCAGAATAATCAGCGTATAATACTTTTAAATATAATGTCTTGCTTCCAAACTCATCCCATTGGGGGTGTATGTAATAATTATAAACAGATTGAGAATATTCAAACTCGCTATAGGTACGACCGAAAAAAGGTGATCGCTCATCTTCCTCTGCGGTGTACATATGGCGCCAATTGAAATATGGTTCTATGTTGTGCATATTAAAGGTCCCGAATTTCTTAGTGCAAATGTTTATTTCCTTTCTTAAATAACCAACAATTATTATTACAAATAAAACAAAAAAAGGGCCGTTTTCAGCGGCCCTTTTGTATATCAATATTTGATAAACCTACTGTACGACTACTTTTTCATTGAACGCCGCAGTAGTGCTGCCACCAACCAATTTAAGAAGGTAAGTACCGCCGCCTGTAGTACGTGGAAGGGAAACTTTTTCTACCTGACCTTTCATTGCAATTGTTAATGCCTTAGACAAAACTGTACGACCTGACGCATCAGTTAATAACATATTGTATCTACCAACGGGAACTTTATCAAACTGAACATTAAACGATTTAGTTGTTACCGGGTTTGGAAATACACTAAGAGCTGTGTTTCCTTTAATGTCGTTGAAAAGTATGTTTGGAAGACCTTTCTTTTGATACAATAAATTACTATTGGCAAGGTCAGAACTGTTAAACACCTGGGCTTCTTTTTTCTGAATTGGTGTAGCATCAAGTGTTGAGATGTTAACCTTGTAGTAATTATCAGTTAAAGTCGCACTGCTAACTACAAGATCACCGTCATCGTTTACAACAGCCCCATTGCTGGTAAACTGCTCAGGGATACCTTTTAACTGACCGAGGTAATCAGCAACTCTTGTAACAGGATTTATTCTATATAAATGGCTGCGGTAGGTAACAAGATACAAGTTACCGTAAGCATCACCTACCATATCGCCCCCCCAGCTTGTAAGCTGATTGTGAATGCTCATTTTTCCGTTCTTGCTGCCGTCGATTAAAGCACCAAGATTTGTAACTGTCGGGGTTTTATCTGTGGTAAAACGAATAAAACCATTACCATTATTTGAAATCGCATAACCGAAACCATCAGACGCAAAAGCCATACGGGTAATTACATTTCCCTCGTCATTTTTATTGCCTGTATTGAATGCCGGATTACTATTTACAACAACGTTTATATCTTTAGACCCCAAGTCAAAATACGACAATGCGTTACCACGCATGTTGGTAAAATACAGTCGGTTATTTACGGCATCAAAAGCTGCGGCGGCCACACCAGAGCCGGTTGCAGAACCACCTATTAAATTTGGTTTCAACTCTAATCCGTCTATTCCTTTATAATTCACCGCCGTGTTCACAGCAGGGTCATACAGGGTTCTAAGCACCTCCCCTGTAGACAAATCAATCTCACGAATTACGTTCCAGTTGTAATTTCCTTTAATTGAAGCTGTTACAGAAAAAGCGGTTGTTTTTTGGGCGAACGAACTAGAAGAAAATAAAAGCGCAGAAATGGCAAAAAAGGGTAAAATTTTATGTTTCATAAGACTGCTTTTGTTTACACTAAGTTACAACTATATATATATAACGGCAGAAAGATGTGAAAAATTATGTTGCCATATCTACAGCTTTTTTTACGCTGCCATGGGTTATTAAAAGCTGTTTCGCTTTGTCGTAATCGTCCATCTTTAATCGTTCCATTACCATTTTTACTCCCCTGTCAACCAATTTTGCGTTAGTCAGTTGCATATTTACCATTCTGTTGTCTTCAACCCTGCCCAGTTGAATCATTACAGATGTTGAAATCATATTTAAGACCAGCTTTTGAGCAGTACCGCTTTTCATGCGGGTGCTGCCTGTTACAAATTCCGGCCCCACAACTACCTCTACAGGGAAATCGGAAACAGCAGCGACAGGACTGTTTTCATTACATACAATACAGCCGGTTTTTATACCGCTTTGCCGGCATTTCTCCAGCGCACCAACTACATAGGGAGTTGTGCCACTTGCCGCTAAACCGACAACAACATCTTTTTCGCTAACGAAATGTTTTTGCAAGTCATTCCACCCTGCTTCAGTATCGTCTTCCGCATATTCCACAGCCTGTGTTATTGCCTTCTCATCTCCCGCAATCAATGCGATCACCAATCCGTACGGAACACCAAACGTTGGAGGACATTCGCTGGCGTCAACTATGGCGAGCCGCCCACTTGTACCGGCACCAAGGTAAAAGAGCCGGCCGCCTGCAAGCATACGATCAGCAATTATGTGTACGAGTTGTTCAATTTGAGGAATTGCTTTTTCTACCGCTATCGGCACCGTTTTGTCTTCATTATTTATATTAGTAAGAAGATCTCTTACAGGCATTTTTTCCAGGTGCCGATACTTTGATGGCTGTTCTGTTATTTTTATAAATTCTGACATAGTATTCGATCTCCAAAAAATTTTAATTAAATAAACTCCTTTCGTGTC
>JAOQAJ010000225.1 GCA_025963675.1 Segetibacter sp. | reverse complement strand
TAGTTTTTTGTAGCTGTCTTTATAACCAATTTCAACATCGTTGTGTCACTCCCTTTTACTGAAAATCTTTATTGAGCTTTTTTGACAATGTGTTGAAGTTTCACTTAATCTTTTGGATAAACGACATTATTTGATTGAAAGCTCTTGCCAGTAATTATGGGATAATTAAATATTCGTTCAAAAAAGCCCCGGTTAAAGGTTGCGGTGCGACCCGAGTTTTAGATCCTGCTTTTCTGAATAATACCGCCGGCAATAACATCATCACCTTCGTAAAAAACAGCACTTTGACCTGGCGCAATCCCTTTTACATTTTCGTAAAAGTTGACCCGTAGTCCATTATTTTCAGGATACATATTGCAAAGGCTTCCACTGTCTTTGTACCTGATTTTTCCGATAGCTTCCATTCCCGGAGTGATCATATCGTATTTCCCCATGTTTAGTTTAATAACCATCATGGTGCTTTCATCAAGATCTTCAGCATCGCCTAATACAACGGTGTTGCTTTCAGGAATTATTTGAGTTACAAACACAGGTCTGCCCATGGCTATCTCAAGCCCTTTTCTTTGACCGATGGTATAGAAAGGGTAGCCTTTGTGTTTGCCTAAAATTTTACCTTCTTTATTTACAAAATTTCCGCCTGCAACTTTCTCTTCAAGTCCGTCTACTTTTCTTTTTAAGAAGCCACGGTAATCGTTGTCGGGCACGAAACAAATTTCATAGCTCTCGCTTTTTTTAGCAAGTTCAGGATAACCCATATCGTGAGCCATTTGGCGGATCTCCGTCTTATGGTATACGCCTAGCGGCATAATGGTACGGCTCAACAACTCCTGGTCGAGGCCCCACAAAACATAGCTTTGATCTTTAGTGGCATCTTTTCCTTTGCTGATTACATACCTGCCGTTATCGTGCATACGCACTTTTGCGTAGTGACCGGTGGCTATATAATCACAATCCAGCGCATTTGCTCTTTTAAGGAGAGCACGCCATTTGATATGCGTATTGCACATCACGCAAGGGTTGGGCGTGCGACCAGCGAGGTATTCATCTACAAAATTCTCAATCACAAAATCGCCAAACTCTTCGCGGATATCGAGGATAAAATGAGGGAAGCCATGATGAACTGCGGCAGCACGGGCGTCGTTGAAGCTATCGAGATTACAACAACCGGTTTCTTTTTTGCTGCTTCCGGCACTGGCGTAGTCCCATGTTTTCATGGTAATTCCAACCACTTCGTACCCTTCGTGATGCAGCATAAGAGCCGTAACGGTACTATCGATACCGCCACTCATTGCCACCAACACCTTTCCTTTACGGCTCATTTTACGAAATAATTTAGCGGGCAAAATTACATAACTATTCTACAACGAAAGTGTGTTGTCAGTCATCGTATTGCAATAAAGCAGCGATTTAAGGAATAATTCTGAAACGAGGAGATTTTAAGTATAGCGGATTATAAGTATTTAAAAACAGTATTCCTGTATTCTTCGAGATCAGCTTCGGTAGTTAATTCATCAAACGTTTCCAACCTGTCGTCTGAATATCTACGGGTAAGTATGACTGTTCCACCCTGGTTAATGGTGCTTTTTGCTCTTGTAAACATTTGCTCCAATTCAACAGTGTTACTGGTCATTTGCCAATCTTCTACTTCGTTGACGTTTATGATATATTCTGGCATTTCTTTTATTTTTAGTCTTGATGTCAGCCCATATAAGACTTGCTATTGAAGAGAATTAAATGTAAAAAGCGATTTAGTAATTAAGACTGATGCTGAACAGCGCGTTGCGGATAAACGTAATGCGACGCAAGAATGATTCTTTAAAAACTTATGCCCGACACCAAATTTTCTTATCGAACATTTTCAAGCATAAAACGGTAATCAGTAAATATTGATTATTTCAATTTGTCTCGTCTTTCTTTCAGTTCGCGCCACGTAGTTAAGATGATGCCTTCTTTAATCAATGCGTTCTTAAATGCGGGGTCTGTCATTGCAAGCAAATCTCCTTTACGAACCGGACCGCTATTGCTAATGTAGGGAAATACCGCTGTCGGAGCCGTACAATGCATGATCATCATGGTAAGGCCAGGCTTCAACGATTTGATAGCTTCAATATATTTCCTGGTTTTGAACGATTGGATCTTTTTATCATCGTTACTGATGTTGTCAGCTATTTTCCAGTCATAGCTTTCATTGTGCAAGTCATCTAAAACGGGTAAACCGTTTGACCATAAGATTTTACCTATTTGACGTAGTTGCTGGACTTGTGCATCAGGCGCTTTCATTTCACTTTGTATTAAAGTATTATGTCCGCCGGGTAGCATCACCGGAATTTTCTTTTCAATTCCAACCTTTACATATCGCTCGAGGAAAGCTGGTGTGGCAAAAAGGGTTCCCATATGAGAATCCATGTGTGTGGGAGTAAAGCCCATAGTTAATGCCCGATCAATTTGAGCCCTGATTTCTTTTTCGACTTCATCGGCTGATCCGTTTTTTACAACATCTGCAACTCCGCGCCAGAGATTACCTTCACTATCAGTTAAGCCTGGCACCGCTGCTTTGCCTGCTAATGGCACCCACCTATAATCTTTCCATTCGGAAGTTAAAGTAAGATGTAAACCTGCATCAATATTTTTATGGTCTTTTAAAAAATGAACGAAACCAGGCACCCATGCACAAGGCATCATGACGCTGCAAGAGTTAGCTACTCCTTTGGTCATGGCCGCAATGGTTCCTTCATTTGAATCGAAACTCATACCTGCATCATCCACGTGTAAGATCAGAACCTTGGCACCTTTAGGATAACCGAGTTTAACTGCATAGGTGCTGTCGAGAGTTTGTGCATTGCAGAAGTTAACAACAAGGGCAAAAAGGAGAAACAAATTTTTCATAAGCAATCGTTTGATATTTATTCAAAAGCAAGTTTTGGCAATAAAAAACCTAAAGTAAATTAATTACTTAAATCTTCAGTTACTAACAAAGAATCGGAATTGATTAAGAACCCCTTTTAAGCTAGCGCATCATATAAAACTTCTACCGTGTGCAGTGCTTTTCTGCCGGTTCCATCCTTTATCTGGTGTCTGCAACTTGTGCCAGGTGCTGCGATGATAACATCTGTAGGTTGTTGTCTTACGGTTGGTAAAAGAACCAATTCTCCTATCTGCATTGATATGTCATAATGTTCTTTCTCGTAGCCAAAAGAACCTGCCATACCACAACATCCTGAAGGAATGGTTTCAACTTTATAATTCTCAGGTAAAGACAACATGCTGACTGAAGCAGATAATGCATTCCATGCCTTTTGCTGACAATGCCCGTGAAGCTTTATTAATTTTTGCTCTTTAGTAAATTGATCTTTTTTAATATTTCCTTTCGCTGCTTCTTTTGTCAGAAACTCATCTATCAAATAAACATTAGATGATAATTCCTGAGCTTTTTCAAGGTCAGCATCATCAACCAAATCAACATATTCGTCTCTAAAAGTTAGTATAGCTGAAGGTTCTATTCCTATCAACGGAGCATGTTCTGAAACGATGGGACTTAATAACGCAACATTCTTTTGTGCTATCTTTTTAGCATCCCGCAGCAATCCTTTTGAAAGCCACGCACGGCCACTCTCTTCATGTTTTGGGATCTCTACTTCATAGCCTAATTTCTCAAGTAGCAAGATGGCTTTAATCCCTATTTCGGTGTCGTTGTAATTGGTGAACTCATCGCAGAAGAGGTAGACTTTCTTTAAAGGTTTAGGGTTTAAGGTGTAAGGTGTAGGGTTAATGCTCGCTTCCGCCTTCAACCTCTCACCTTCCACCTTCCTCCTGTGTTTCTCGAACCAGCTTCTCAACGTTGTCTTATACATTGTTGGCATCGACCGCTCCTTAGCGAAACCGGAAAACTTTTTGACCAGGTTGCTCACGCCTTTATTGGTCATTACAAAGTTGTACATGCCGGGCATGATAGAACCAAGCTTTGCAGAATTGGTGAAATTTGCAATCAACCTTGAACGAAAGGGTACACCGTTAGCATCATAATAATGTTGCAGGAATTCAGCTTTCAATTTTGCCATATCAACATTAGAAGGACATTCAGACTTACAGCCCTTGCAGCTAATGCATAAATCCATTACGTCTTTGATCTCTTCGTGATCGAAGCGATTTAGTTTTTCTGAATTTGTAAGAAACTCTCTTAAAATATTCGCTCTTGCCCGCGTTGTATCCCGCTCGCTTCTTGTTGCCATAAAAGATGGACACATAGTGCCACCCGACAGCTCAGTCTTGCGACAATCACCAGAACCGTTGCATTGTTCGGCATGTTGCAATACGTCTTGATTGTGATAGCGGAAGATGGTTTTAAATTCAGGAGTCTTCTGGCCAGGAGTATACCTAAGCATCGAATTCATGGAAGGGGTGTCGACAATCTTATTTGGATTGAAGATGTTCTGTGGATCCCAGCTTCGTTTGATTTCTTTCAAGAGTTGATAGTTCTTTTGACCTACCATCTGCTCGATAAATTCTCCGCGTAATCTTCCGTCACCGTGTTCGCCACTTAAAGAGCCATCGTATTTTTTTACAAGTGCAGCAATTTCTTCTGCTATAACCCTGAATAACCTATTGCCTTCTTCCGTTTTCAAATTCAGAATCGGACGAAGGTGAATCTCGCCGGAACCAGCGTGCGCATAATGAACCGAATGCAGCCCATGCTTTTTTAGAATTTCATTGAAGTCACGTATGTAAGCAGGAAGGTCAACGACATCAACAGCAGTGTCTTCAATAACAGGTACTGCTTTTTCATCGCCGGGAAGATTGCTCAATAAACCTAAGCCAGCTTTGCGCAGAGTCCAGATCTTCTTTGTGTCGTTGCCAAATAGTAAAGGAAAATGATAACCTAAGCCTTCGGCTCTCATGTCGGCTTCCACTTTGGCGGCTATTTCAATTACCTCATCCCTGTCTGATCGTGCGTATTCAATTACGAGAATTGCTCCCGGATCTCCCTGCACAAAAAACCTGTTTTGAATTTGCTCAATATTGTCTTTTGTGCATTCAAGAATATAATGGTCAATAAGTTCACTTGCGCTGGGGTTGTATTTTAAGGCAATCAGGTTCGCTCTTAAAGCTTCGTCAATGCTGTTAAAGTGTACACATAACAACCCCGCTTCCTTTGGCGGGAGCGGAACAACATTTAATTTAATTTCTGTGATAAATGCTAGCGTACCTTCTGAACCAGCTATGAGCTTACAAAAATTGAAATCTTCACTACCTGCTGTAAAGGGTGAAGTCTCGAGAAGCAGATCTATAGCGTAACCCGTATTTCTTCTTTCTACACTTTTCTTTGGAAATTCTTTCCTGATCTCGACCTGGTTATCGTAATTGCTTAGAAGCTTTCTGACTGTTCTATAAATATCAGATTCGAGTGAATCTCCTTCACACTTTGAATGAAAATCTTCTAAGCCAATCGTTTTAAATTCAGCTTCAGAACCGTCGCTTAGTAATGCTTTCACTTCAAGCGTATGTTCTCTTGTGCTGCGATAAACAACAGAATTGGAACCACAAGAGTTATTGCCAACCATCCCACCAATCATAGCCCTGTTGGCAGTTGAGGTTTCGGGCCCAAAGAACAATCCATGTGGTCTAAGAAACATATTCAGCTCATCACGAACAACTCCCGGTTGTACACGCACCCATTTTTCTTCAGTATTTAGTTCAAGTATTTTGGTGAAGTATTTCGAAACGTCAACAATAATACCGTTGCCGACTACCTGGCCTGCTAATGAAGTTCCCGCTGTTCTTGGTATAAGTGAAGTGCCTTCTGTACGTGCAAAGGCAATTAGTTTCTTAAGGTCTGCTTGTGATTTGGGTAAAGTAACTGCCAGCGGCATTTCTCTGTAAGCGGATGCATCAGTTGCATATAATATCCGCATCCTTCTGTCATCATATAATTCACCTTCCAGTTCGGCTGCTAATTTTTTCAGCTTCCCGGTCATTAACGTATTTGTCTCTTTCATAAATCTCTGTAAAAATAGACCCTTTTTAAAAGAGTAAGAATTTTACAAATTAACATTAGCGATACTTTTTATGAACCGGGCTAATGAAACTCTATTTAGCATTCTTGCGTCGCACTCTTGTACTTTTTTTACATCTCGCAGCGTCCTTTGTGGTCCTTCGTGTCCTTTCTGTTCCAAAAAAGGGAGCACAAAGAACACGAAGTCTTACACAAAGGGCACGAAGAAAAAAGCTTTATTTCCAGTTAAGGATAGTTTCTATTTGCTTTTTGTAATTATCTAATTCCGCTCTCTGTTGTTTAATAAAGGAGTTGTCGTCTAATTTACCTACAACCGCGTCCATTTCTTTTTGATTTTCAAAAGGCATCTTTCTAAAAGCATTGGTGTAGTCTTTGGCCCTTGATTCGTAAATGCCATTTGTCATCCACTCTTTTGTTGCAATGGCAGATGACAGTAAAGAATTAAAAGTTTCTTTATTCATTTTTCGAATGTGAAAACCCGTTACTTCATAAAATGCTGCAAGTCCATTAGCTAATTTTTGCCTCCCGTACAAGGACGCCTGCTGTAAATAAAAATCGTGCAGATGATCCCATGACTTTACCTTACCACTATGAATTCTATTGATTACATTATTTATTTCCGGACGAGGTATTAGTTGACCACCAACATTCATCCATTCATTCAAGTCGTATTTGGTTGGTAGTGCAGCTATCAAAGACTCAAAGCTGGTAATCTCATTTGCTTTTGTCAGGTTGATAATTTCATTGACACAATAGCATTGTATCAGTTCCTTGAAAAGATGATAGCTTTTCGATACTTTAATCAGAACTACTTTTCTCTTTGAGTTTTCAAAGCCTTCTGCAAGTATCTCCAGCTCGTTTATTATGGGATCTTTGTTTTCAAGTAGTTGCTTCCCTTTTGCGATGGCTTCATTTTCAGAGACCTGCTTTTCCGGTGCTTCTTTTTTAAACCATGCTTTCCCTGTAAATTTTTGAAACAGCTTAATGGATTCTACCATTTCATTTATACTGTCGGGCGCCAGGTAATTGTTTTCGAGATATTGTATTTTTTCCTGGCGTTTATCACGATCAGGATATTTCCACGCGTTTCTTTCTAATGCATACATGTTGTACATAAACCAATAACCGGGCATAATGACCAGCCTGTTATTGGTAACATCGTTGCTAACTAATGCGAACGGAATTGGAATGTTTAATTCAGCAGGAAAATCTCCTTTTGCGACAATGGTAAACGTTGCGAATTTTGTGTTGTGTTTTAGACTAACGCAGAGCCCCGGCCAAAAACCTCTGCCTGCCATCAATTCCCCGTCTGCTCCGCGACTGTTGTGATTTGAACCGATGGTGGCGCCGGCGGCAATGTTGCTTTGACCCATTACCGTCGCGGCTGTAAGAAATGAATTGTTGTGATGCTGCTCATGCGCCGGGAAAATCAACGAGTTTAAAACTTCGCAACACGAGATCGTGGAGTTGTTTCCTAAATACGAATTGATCAAACGCGCCCCATATTTTAAGCTGGAATGAGAGGCCATTACAAACCGAACAGCCTTTACCCCGTAAAAGGCCCTGCAGCCAAAACCCATAATGCCGTTAACCATTTCACAGCCTTCACCAATTTGTGATTTGCCTTCGGGGCCTGAGTTGATGGTGATGTTCTTTAGCTTGTTGGCACCTTTTAAATAAGCGTCTGAACCTATCCATGCATCTTTTATAATTCTGCAATTTTTGATAACTGTTCTATCGCCAACTTTTCCGTAATAGCCTCTTTTCTTATCAAACTTGGCTTCAGTAAATTCTTTGAATTTCTGAAGTAATACTTCATCATCCCTGAACTTTGTCCATAGATATGCATCACCCGGAAGCATGCCATTAAAAGGGATTACTTTACGGCCACCGTTTTCATTGCATAACTCCAGCCATATTCTGATGTCTTCTTCTTCACCTTCTTTCAAAATACCATTACCAAATTTTGCATGATCCGATGTTACAAGCTCATTTACGTTTGTAATGATGACCTCACTTCCGATGATATAATTAGAAAGGTAGTTGACATTATCAATAACAACATTGTCACCAAAATCGCAACTGATGATAGTAGAGTTATATAAACCTACCGGCACTTTTAAATCGCTAAACTCGAGTACAAAAGGTTCTAGTTTACCAATTCTTACCAAACCAAAAAACTTGCAATTTTTAACCAGTTCAGGATTGAATGCGTCAGAGACTAAGAGCTTGTTCCAGTTTTCAGAAGTATTCCTGTTTCGCACAAGCACTTCGATTTCATAAGCCGAAAGCTGCCTGTAACTGATGCCATTTACGTTTTGAATATTTCTTAAATAATATTCATCTTTTCCTTTCGGTAAATATTGAGGAGCAACGAATCCGTAACCAAGAGAAGTGATACTTTTTTTACGAATATCATTGAAAGAAGAAGAAGCCATAAGGTTGTTTGTTTTTACTCGAGCTATAAAGCGGCTTTTTAAATAGCAGAATGAAAAAAAGACGAATTTTTGTTAACTGTACAAGTGAGTGACACAACGATGTTGACAAGAGTTATGATGTTGGCTACAAAAAAATTTAGAACAATTACCCGAAGCTTTTCAATTATTCAACGGTAACAGATTTTGCAAGGTTCCTTGGTTTGTCAACATCAAAACCTTTTGCAACCCCTATGTAATAACTCAACAACTGCATGGGAATGACACTAAGCAACGGAGCCAAAGTTTCATCAGCATCAGGAACGTACATAACATCAACAGCCATTCATGGTATGATGTTATCTCCTTCGGTTGCTACCGCAATTACTTTTCCTTTGCGTGCTTTTATCTCCTGCACGTTCGATACAATTTTTTCGTAGTATTTATCTTTTGTTGCAACAAAAACTACGGGCAATTTATCATCAACTAATGCGATTGGTCCATGCTTCATTTCTGCGGCCGGATAGCCTTCTGCATGTATGTAAGAAATTTCTTTGAGTTTCAAAGCACCTTCAAGTGCAACCGGAAAATTGTAGCCGCGACCGAGATATAAGAAGTCGGTAGCGTCTTTATACTTTTCTGCAATGGCCTTTATGTTGCTAGTATCTTTTAGTATTTGCGCTACTTTTTCAGGAATTGCGTGAAGTTCGTTTAGTAGATGCAGGTATCGTTCTTCATTGATAGTACCTTTTGCATAAGCGATCTTAAGGGCCATCATGGCGAGTACTGCAAGTTGTCCTGTAAAAGCTTTTGTGCTCGCTACGCCAATCTCAGGACCAGCGTGCGTATAAGCACCGGCGTTACTTAACCTGGCGATACTGCTACCAACTGCGTTTACAACTCCGAAGATAAATGCACCTTTTTCTTTGGCATTTTCCAAAGCGACTAATGTATCTGCTGTTTCGCCACTTTGTGAGATCGCGACTATTACATCCCCTTTATTGATAACAGGATTGCGGTAACGAAACTCACTTGCATATTCAACTTCGACAGGGATCCGGCATAAGTCTTCGATAAGATATTCAGCTAAAAGCCCTGCATGCCAACTGGTGCCACAAGCAACCATAACAATTCTGTTTGCATTGGTTAATGCAGCAAGATGATTATCGACACCGTTCATAGTAATCGTTCCGGCAACGGGATTAAGACGACCACGAAGACAGTCTAAAATGCTTTCAGACTGATCGTAAATTTCCTTGAGCATAAAATGGTCGTAACCACCTTTTTCAATAGCGGCAAGTTCAAGATCAAGCTTTTGAATAAAGGGAGTTTGCGTTTCATTACCGAGGTTCTTTAATATCAGTTCATCAGGTTTTACAATGGCTATTTCATAATCGTTTACATAAACCACTTCCTTTGTATACTCGACAATTGGAGAGGCATCGGACGCAAGAAAATGTTCACCCTTGCCAATTCCGATAACCAGGGGGCTTCCCTTTCTCGCAGCAATAATTGTTTCAGGATCATCTTTATCTATCAGCAACACGCAGTATGCACCAACTACTCTTTTGAGCGCAATTCGTAACGCCTGTTCTAATGTGCAGTTATTGTTTTTCTTTATCTCTTCTATAAAGTAGAGCAACACTTCTGTATCCGTATCACTTTTAAACTGGTAGCCTTTTTTAATTAGTTCCTGTTTTATAGGAGCATAATTTTCGATGATACCATTATGAATCATCGCAAAGTTTCCGCCTGCACTTTGATGTGGATGAGCATTTCTGTCGCTTGGTTCACCATGGGTTGCCCACCGCGTATGACCGATGCCTGCATGAGCATGCATATCTTTGCCTATAACCGATTCTTCCAGCTCACTTACCTTTCCTTTTTTCTTATAAACCTTTAAACCACTGTTTACCAGCGCCACGCCCGAACTATCATAACCGCGGTATTCCAATCTTTTTAAACCCTTTAAGATAACCGGGTAAGCCTCACGAGGGCCGGTATAGCCAACTATTCCACACATGATTTACTTAGATTTTTGGGTGCAATATCCTTATTTTTATTTATTTAAAGCCAATACAAACGCCCGCGACTAATACTATGAAGAACCACATTGACCTTACAAATGATTATATTTTAGAGAATTCAAAAGTTTTGCTACGCCCGTTGCGAATGTCGGACCTGGTGAATTTGATGAAGTTTAGTATAGAAGAACCCGAATTATGGAAATACTCTTTGTTAACTGCAGCAGGTGCTGAAAATCTAACGAAGTATATACAAGTAGCAGAAACGGCCCGAATTCAGCAAAAGGAATACCCTTTTATAATATTCGACAAAAGGAAAAATGAATATGCCGGAAGTACCCGATTCTATGATATTCAGGCCGACTATCAAACAGTGCAATTAGGATACACCTGGTACGGCAAAGACTTCCAGGGAACAGGTCTAAACAAAAACTGCAAGTACCTGTTGCTTCAATTTGCTTTTGAAAAATGGAACCTGGAACGAGTTGAATTTAGAGCAGATAACAATAATGAAAGAAGCATTGCAGCTATGAAGAGTATTGGTTGCACTGTAGAAGGGGTACTAAGAGCTAATATGCCTAAACGTGAGGGCGGAAGAAGAGATTCGATTGTATTATCTATTTTAAAATCAGAATGGAAAAACGGGATAAAGGACAAGCTTAAGAGTAAGATCTAAAATTGAACGAAATTTTTTTGTTCCGGGCAAAGAAGCAATGATGAAACATTGTTGCGTCGCAGTACGTTCATCGGTTGGAATGCTATTTGGCTTTTGCTAAAATCGTATTCATGGTTCATTCCCGGGTTTTAAGAACTTTATCAATTCATCAATAACTTCTTTGTATTTTTCTGGGGTTAATGTTCCAATCTTTTTTACAAGAAGATCTATTGATATCACTCCTGGTTTTTCAAAAACAACTATAGAAGTTTTCGGTAGATAACCATTTTCTAAATCACTATTATCAATTCTCACACCTCTTATGTTGGTATTACTGGTAAGGGGTGTGTACAACACGTCGTTGCAGCTATTAGATTTCAATAATAAAACTGGTCTTACTTTACTGGCTGAAGCATCAGTAAAGTAAATATTGGCAAGGTAGATATGGCTTACCATTTACTATAATCTTCATTGTCTGTTAGAAGGGTACCAGGTTGTGAAGGAGCTATTTGTTGTAATTCCAAATCTGTAAAGAAATCCATTTGTTGAGTTTTGTCCTTTGCAGCAGGGATGATGATTATTTGCAGTTCTTTGCCTATCAATTCATCGGGAATCTGAATTGTGAGTTCATTAGAATTTGTAGTTCCGCTAATAGAAAGTCCTATCATAACACAAAAATAAATTGATCAATCTTCAAAAATGTATAATCAAATTTAAGGATAAAAGCTCAAAGGTTTGCCGTACAGTGAGGACACAACACCGCTGAAAATGGCTTAAATGTTTGTTTCTCAAAAATTACAAACAATACTGCTCACAACATCACTCCTTTAAGAAACATATAAGCAAAGCTGAAGTAAATGATCAACCCGGTAACGTCAACAAGTGTAGCGACAAATGGTGCAGAAGACACGGCAGGATCAAAACCTAATTTCTTTAAAAGCATCGGCAGCATTGATCCGCTAAGCGTACCCCACAAAACAACTCCGACGAGGGATAAACTAACGGTAAAGGCAATAGGTGCCCAATGTTCTCCATAGATATGTGAAAACTGCTGCCATATAGAAATTCTGATGAATCCAATAAGCCCTAATACACCGCCAAGCATTACGCCACTTAAAAGTTCGCGTCGCAAAACTCTCCACCATTCCGCAACTGTTATTTCACCCACCGCCATTGCCTGGATTATCAGGGTTGAGGCCTGGGACCCACTATTACCACCACTGGATATAATCAAAGGGATAAAAAGGGCAAGTACTGTTGCTTTTGCTATTTCATCTTCAAAATAGCGCATAACCGTTGCTGTAAGCATTTCACCTATAAATAATACCACCAGCCAACCAATTCTTTTCCTGAAAAGTTTTAGCAATGGCATTTCAATGTATGGTTCATCGAGGGCTTCGGTACCGCCCATCTTTTGCATGTCTTCGCTAAATTCTTCCTGGGCAACCCACAAAATATCGTCGATAGTTATGATTCCCAGTAGCACATTGTTGTCATCAACAACCGGAAGGGCGACACGATTGTTCATTTTAAAGATCTGGTTCGCATGTTCCTGGTCGTCGTTTGCATTAAGCGAAATGACCCTTTCATCCATTAATTCGTTCACCAACTTATCCGGCGCTGCCAGTATAAACTCTTTTATGCGTAAATCATCCATCAACTGTCCCTGGTCGTTAATCACATATATGACGTCTATTGTTTCGGTGTTTTTAGCATATTTTCTAATTATTTGAAAAACCTCTTCAACGGTATTGTGTTCGTAAACATATACGTAGTCCGGGGTCATCAAACGACCTACGCTATCTTCGGGATAACCAAGTAAGGAGAGTGTGATCAGGCGCTCTTCAGGGTCAAGTAACTTGATGAGATCTCTTAAGACTTCTTTTGGAACATCTTCTAAAAAGTCCGTTCGGTCATCGGCCTGCAGTTCATTAAGTAGCTCAGCGGTTTTAAAGGAAGGTAGTTGGGAAACAATTCTTTTTTGAGTAGGGAAATCTAAAATCTTAAAAGTACTGGCAGCACGATGTATAGATAAGTTTGCAATTATCTGGGACTCGTAATCGGGATATTCGTTAATAAGGTCTGCAACATCAGCTATATTCTGGTCATCTAAAAAATCTCTTATGGCCAGTTTGTCTTCAGTTGCTACTAATTGTTCGAACTGCTCGTGTATACTTTGTTCTTCAATATCTTCTACCGCCATGGCTGCAAATTAAGTATTTTGATAGGTTAATATAAAATCCTGCTTTCAATTTCTTTATCTTAGCCCGCGAAGAATACAATATGCTATTACCAAATCTTGTGATTGCTCCATCAGCCGATCGGGGAAGGGGAGTGTTCACTACGAAAAACATTACTGCCGGCACAGTTATCGAAATTTCTCCCATTATAGAATTGTCGCCAAAAGACAGAAAGAAAATAGAAGGAACTAAATTATATCATTACATTTTCGAATGGGGTAAAAGCAAACGAAAAGCTGCAGTTGCTTTAGGTTATGTCTCCATGTATAATCACTCGTTTGAACCTAATTGCGAATACGAAATGGATTATGAAAGTGGTAACATGACGGTGCGAACTATTAAGCCTGTCAGGAAAGGAGAGGAGCTGTTTTTTAGTTATAACGGTGATCCAAATGATAAGACACCGTTATGGTTTAAGACAACATGAGAATGTTCCAATGAAGGTCTTATCACTCATAAATGTTTCATTGCTTCTTTTTGACTTAGCGTAGCGAGTTCGTGTTTCTTTACAAAATCTCTTACCCAATCTGCATCTGTTTTTGCATATTCTCTTAAGATCCATCCTATTGCTTTTTGTATAAAAAATTCTTTAGAGGCAGCAATATGTAAAATGTAGTCAGTAAGAAGTGTAGTGTCTGTGGTCTTCTTGTAGCGCTTTTGAAATAGCAGACTGCTTCTTTGTAACCACATGTTAGCTGAAGCATTCCATCGCCCCGTTATAGTTTTTATGTTTTTAGGGAACATTTTGAAATAGCTGCCGGCACCGTCATAAGCTATAAAATCGGCTGTATCCCACCAGCTTTTAGTAGTGATGACATGTTCAATAACTTTTATCGTTTGTGTCATCCATAACTTTCTGTAATGAAAAAGTGTTTCCTGCGCGCAGTACTGAAATTCGCGC
>JAOQAJ010000223.1 GCA_025963675.1 Segetibacter sp. | reverse complement strand
GTCTATGTGCTTTATATAATGTGAAGTCGAATAAATGACAACCGGTATGTGGCTAAATGCCTCATTATCTTTTATAAACTTCAGACATTCCAGGCCGTTTTTAATAGGGATATTGAGATCAAGAAAGATAATCGCAGGGTTTTCCTGGCTTTTAAGATATGTTATACATTCCAGTCCATTTTTCGCTCTTGCAAAACTGTAAGACGAAGAAATCTTTTCAAATGCTTCAACAAAAAAATTATAATCGTCTACATCGTCTTCAGCCAATAATATATTGGTTTTATCCATACTTCTACGTCATTTTATTCTTCGGGAGTTGAAACATTAGTACAAATTGCCGGCCATGTACTTTTACAACATTCTTATACTTAAAAATACGGTTAACAAGGCATATAGTGTAACGAGTTTGTGTATTTATTTGCCTATTTAAAATATAACTCATCATCATTGTATTTCAACTGTCTGACAGAAAGCCTACAGCCACGTTATAGGTTCAATAAATTGTCGCCTTTATTATCATTGGGGGGAATTTAATTCAAGTCCTTACGCAGCCTTACCGCATAAGTCAAGCATCTCTTTGGCTATTACAACCAGCTGGGTAAAGTTGTCTGGTTTCACTTTATATGCGTGAGCGCCTTTACACAGGCAATCTTGTATGTATTTTGGATTACTGGATGTGCTAAGCACTATCTTAGGGATGTTTTCATACCTCTTGTCACCGGTGAGTTTTTGTAAAACCTCTGCTCCGTTTAATTCAGGCATATTATAATCAAGCACGATAAGGCAGGGCAACTTGCTATCAGATGTGGTAGATAAAAACTCTATTACTTCTTTACCGTCATTCACAATATGTAAATTAAAAGTCGGGCTGACTTCTGTAAATGCATGCACTAAAAGCTCCTGGTCATCCGGGTCATCTTCGGCAAGTAAAATTGTGTAACTCTCTCTCATTTCGCATGCAAAGTACAGGAATGGCCGGATAAAATAAAAAGGCTAACATACTAAAATTATAATATGAACAATAAAAATCAGCCTTTATACTCTTGCCGACGCCGCCAATAAATCAGTAGACAACTTACACTACTTTAAGTATTGATTTAGAACGAGTAATAGTATGGCAATTATCTTTCACCCACCTGGACTACAAATTATCTTTAACTTACCTGTAACATTAATATTATATAAAAAAGTAAGGCTTAAAGGCTTATCCCCCACCTACTTTTACTTGCTCAGGTCTTTCCCTATATCCTGGTTCAGTCACTCCAGTGTGCGGGGCATTAGACCCTTTGGTTCCGGCTAGAAATTTTTCCAGATCAGCGAGCCCTTTATCCCATCCTTCAGCATTTGGATGAACCGCTTCAGCAGATTGCACGTTCTCCTGTGTCACATGAATTTCACTTCCGTTTTCTCTCGACACAAATTCAATACATAAACGATAAGCAGCATTCCTGACAGCATCATCAGTAAACTCCCAGTTCCATGTATAACGCAGTTTTTCATTCAACTTAACTTCCTCATATTTCCCCGAGATTACCAACGAATTGTCGCTAAAAGTATAACGCACCGTACCACCTTCCTTTAATTCATTGGTGACGTCTGTTATATTATTCCCCATTGGTCTCCACCATTGCTTTAACTTTTCGGGATCATTCCAGGCCTGGAACACTTCCTGAACTGACACGCTAAATTCTTTTGAAGCTTTTACCGGCTGCTGATTTTGCATTTCCATAAGTTATTTTAGAAATACAAAAACACCGCTTAATTGCTTTTGTTTACCTTTTTACCATATAATTTTGGATTATGTATGTGAGGATTTTTTTTATAGTTTTTTGCCTGGGCATACTCGGTTGCAAAAAGAAATATGCTAATCCCCATATTGAAATTCAGACTAAGGCCGGAGATATCGAAGTAGAATTGTACGCCGATAAGGCGCCGAAAACGGTAGCTGCCTTTTTATCATTTATCGATTCAGGTTATTATAAAAATGCTTCCTTTTACCGCGTTCTAAATCACGACAACCAACAGTCGGATGTTTTTAAGGCAGAACTCATACAAGGCGGTATTTACCGATCAAGAAATAAGCCTTCAATTGTTATTCCCGGCATTCCACACGAAACGACAAAACAAACAGGTATTTTGCATAAAGATGGAATAATATCATTGGCGCGGTTAGAGCCGGGAACAGGTTCAACAGAATTTTTTATCTGCATCGGCAATCAACCTGGTTTTGATTATGGAGGTATAAATAATCCTGACAGACAAGGGTATGCAGCTTTTGGCAAAGTCGTAAAAGGAATGGATATAGTAATGACCATTTACAACAGACCGGAAGATGACCAAAGCTTCCATCCACCGATCTATATTTTTGATATTGTGCGGTTATAATTGTTGCCCTTTTTTGAAAAATAGGCTGAAGCAATGGCCATGGTACACGAGCTACGGTGAGCACACAAGTTTTTTTGGAACACGCATAACACAGATTGAGAGGATTAGGCAGGTAAGAAAACCTGAACGAATCCGTTTTTATCCGGAAAAAACGAGTTAGCGAAGTGATCTTACCAGGGAAACAATTTTAAAATCCGTTTTTATCAGTTTGATCCGTGTCATCCGTGTTCTATTGTTTGCAGAAAAAAGATGAGTACACACGGTAGGTACACGAGTGCGACGCAACGAAAGCCAAAAATTGGGCAGATGCCTGGCTCATCACCTTCCTCACTTTGTATCTTCCTTGTCCATCCATGAAGTCTGTCTCGTATCTTTTACCAGCGTATAAACAACCAATGAAATAAAAATACAGGCAGTTATATACCAGTAGAAATAACTTTCATGACCCTCATTTTTAAAGTACAAAGCGATGTATTCAGCAGTACCTCCAAATATTGCTACCGTAATCGCATATGGTAGTCCAACTCCAAGCGCACGAATTTCGGCAGGAAACAGTTCAGCCTTCACCACAGCATTTATAGATGTATAGCCACTAACAATAACCAAAGCTGCAAGAATTAAAAAGAAAGCTTGCATTTCTGATTGAGTTCGGCTTAAAGTCGTTAAAATAGGTACGGTGAAAATGGTGCCTAAAACCCCGAAACCGATCAACAGAGGCTTGCGCCCATATTTATCAGACAGCCAGCCAAACAGCGGCTGGATGGCAGCAAACACCAGCATGAGCCAAAAGGTTATGATGCTTGAGCGATCTTTTGTGAGATGTACTGTATTTACCAGAAACTTTTGCATGTAATTGCTATAGGTATAAAACGCGAGGGTGCCGCCAAGTGTAAGGCCGACAACGGTAAGAACCGCCCTCGGATGCTGACGAAATAAAGTAGCTAAAGAACCTCGTTCTTTCTCCTGCACTTCAGCCAGGCGAAACGAGTGCGACTCGGCCATGTGACGGCGAAGGTAGTAGGCAACAAAAGCAAGCATTGCACCTAACACAAAAGGGATGCGCCAACCCCACTCTTCGAGCTGAACTTTTGACAAGAACACCCTTTGCAACAATACCTGGATGCCTAAAGCAACAAGCTGGCCGCCTATAAGTGTCACGTATTGAAAGCTGGAGTAAAATCCGCGTCGGTTAGCAGTTGCTACCTCGCTTAAATACGTAGCAGACGTGCCATATTCGCCTCCAACACTCAGCCCCTGCATAAGGCGGGCAAACAATAATAAAATCGGGGCAAAGATGCCTATAGTCGCATATGAAGGGGTAACCGCAATAAGCAACGAGCCAAAGGACATAATAAGCACAGATAAAGTCATTGCAAGCTTGCGCCCTTTTTGATCTGCGATCTTTCCAAAAAGCCAGCCGCCAACGGGCCTCATCAAAAATCCAACAGCGAAAATTGCCGCCGTGTTTAAAAGTTGAGCTGTAGGATTTTGCTTTGGAAAAAAGACGGGCGCAAAGTATAAAGCGAAAGCTGAATAAGCATACCAGTCATACCACTCGACCAGGTTGCCAATGGAACCGCCAAACAATGCTTTCAAACGCCAGGCTGTACTATGCTGTTGTGTTGGGTTCAAAGATTATGTGTTTTATAAAAATCGATAAGAAAAGGGTGAAAACTGCCACGCGGTTCTACCCTACTTATTCCATTACAGTGTGTTACAAATGCCGGCAAATTAATTATGAAAAAAAATAAAATTTCTTTTAAACCTAAGAAAACTATGTTGGTCTATTACTAAAAGAAAGCACAAAAGCACGTAATATAAAAAGTTTCTTGTTTATTGGTTTAAAGTTGATGGTTTATGCAAGCAGGTAAAAGGGTGTTCCGAAAGGGATGCCCTTATTTTTTGAATGCAAAATACACGGCCCCTAAGATGAATGCGAAGCTGACCAGGTATTTCCAGTGCATTGCCTCTTTCAAATAGAACACTGCGAAGAAACTAAAGATCACCAGTGTTATAACTTCCTGGATGATTTTCAGCTGAAAGCCGTTCCATCCAGATGCAAACCCGAGCCTGTTCGCAGGTACGGTCAGACAGTATTCAAAAAAAGCAATTCCCCAGCTAATAACAATTGCTTTCCAAATCGGGATCCCTTTGTCTTTTAAGTGCCAATACCATGCAAACGTCATAAAGATGTTAGATAGAATTAACATTGAAATAGTCTTCATAGTATACGTGTTTTTTGAAATTGGAAACTTTGTTTTGGTACAAACGTTGGTTCTCCGGCTCAACATTGTTGCGTCGCATTTCGTTCATCAGATGTAACTTTTATGATGCTTTTTCAATGT
>JAOQAJ010000217.1 GCA_025963675.1 Segetibacter sp. | reverse complement strand
CTATGGAGTTTTGATATTACAAAACGTCTGGGTAATAATCTTGAGTTAAGTTTTCAGTACGAAGGAAGAAGACCGGCTGAAACCAGGACGATACATCTGGGGCATGCTTCTTTGAGAGCAATACTGTAGCACCAGGATTTACATGATTTGTTGGAGTGGGAGGAAAATGAAGAATTTCAGGATTTAAGTTAAATGCTGAAAAAAGATCTACAAGTTCCAGGGAGTGACACAACGATTTTGAGAAATGATATACTGTCGGTTACCACCAAATCTTTTTATTATTTCAGGCTTTTAAAGGCAAAAAAGGTAATAATGCAAAAAGCAGGAAATTCGGGATCTTCCTGCTTTTTGCACTATTTATTATAGGATACTTAGTGACTGTGGTTATATTTTCTATCCAAACAATCCGCCTTTCTTTAACGTCTTTGTTCCTTCACCTATCTTGTATCCGTTGTGATAGACTTCGATTTTGTATTGACCTAACTGATATTTGGCCTCTTGTTTCCAGTCGAAGCTTACAGCAGATCTTTTGCCTTGTTCGTAAGGAATGCTCACTCTATTAGTATAGGTTTTTGTTCCTTCTTCACGTGTGTCAAAAGTACCGCTTCCACTAGCCATGGTAACAGGGCGACCATCAGGGGCAGTAACTGCAACATATAATTCTTTATTTCCTGAAGTTGCAATTCTGTTCTCATCTACGTCAAATGATATGCGAAGCAGATCAACTCTTTTAGCAGTTGTTGTTTCCTTTTCTTTACCATTTCCTTTTACATGTAAGGGAGTTATGTTCATATTGCTGGCATGCAAAGTAGATGCAACATCTTCAACTTGCTGACGAGCCGCTTCAGTACTTGAAAGGTTTTCCTGCAACTGACCTTTTTCGGTTGTCAACTGCTGCTTTTCACTGCTTAATCTTCTGTTTGAATTGGCTAATGTCTGGTTTTCACCTTTTAACCTTTGAATTTCAGCATACATATCGTCAATCCGCATGTTTAATTGATTGATTAAACCTCTTGCCCTTTCAAGCTCACCTGCTGTTGCGTTTCTACGTGAAGTAATTGAGGTGATTTGTTTTTTCAAATCATTAATTTCATTTTGCCTGTCAGATAAAACACCTTGTAACTGGGTATTGTTACCGGTTGCAGAGTCTAGTCTCGCCAGAGCTTCGTTGTACTGGTTTTGAACTTCGTTACGTGCAGAGTCAACATTTGAATATTGTGTCTGCAATTGAGTAATAGATTCATTAGATTTACTTTTGTCGTAAATAATGTATCCCCACGTAGCCAACAACGCGGCAATTAAAACACCATAAATAATCTTTCGATCATCTCTTCTTTTCGGAGGTTGTTGCTGTGGATTTGTTGCAGAGTTTTCAGGATTGTAGGCCATGGTCTTTGATGGTTTATTTAAAAATTAATAAAGAAAGTTTTGAATAATATACAAGCTCTTTTTGATTTGTTCTTAATTGATATTGAAACTGTACCGCAGTACGCGGAACATAGCAAGCTGCCCCAGGAAGGGGTTAAACTTTTTTTCGACAAAATTTCAAAAACAGTGCCAGAAAGTTGTGACATCAAAGATGCTTACCTGCAAAAAGCAGGAATTCTGGCAGAATTTGGTAAGGTTATCTGTATATCGACAGGTTTTTTTTACCAGGATAATTCTGGTAAAGTTTGCCTTAAAATCAAAAGCATTTATGGAGATAACGAGGTAGACATATTGACACAATTCATTGAGTTAACAGATAAGTTTTGTAAGCATAAGCCGAGGTTTCAATTTGCCGGCCATAACATCCGCGAGTTTGATATACCATACATCTGTAGGCGAATGGTAATTAATCAAATTCCATTACCTGCTTGCCTCAACATATATGGCGCTAAACCATGGGAAATTTGTATGACGGATACCATGCAATGGTGGAAATTTGGAGATTATAAAAATTACACTTCTCTTCATTTGTTAGCTTCTGTTTTGGGTGTTCCCACCTCTAAAGACGATATCGATGGCAGTATGGTGCAGCATGTTTACTACAAAGAGAAAAATCTGGAACGAATTGTTCGTTATTGTGAGAAGGACGTGGTGGTGGTTGCAAGAATTATTCAAAGATTTAAGAATCTGCCACTGGTTGAACAGGAGAATATTATGATAGTCAATTGATGCCAGTTTGTAAATCCCCCTACCTATTTCATGAATAGTCATTTGCTTTCTACAGGAAAATAGACCTCATATTGGGACTTCCGCGACCATTAAAGGATGAGAATGACAAACTGTCAATTCTTATTTTTTTAGAAAAAGTGATGGTTTCCGATTGATATATTGAATACTTCTTTCTTTATGCTGTTATTCTTATATCAAAAACTGTTAAAAAGACCGATTGTCACTTTTTGTTAAATCTGTGCAAAAAGCCGGCATTCCCTTTGCTTAAGGCAAGTTTGCACAATGTTTTTACGTTGTTTATAACGATGCTGCCATCTTTATTCAACGAAAATGTGTATTATGAAGAAGGGTATTTTTGTTTTAGTGGTATTTTTATTCACGGGAATCATTGGAATGTATGGCAAAAGAATAGGGCATATCATAGCTGAAAAGCCTGAGATTAAAACTGTTCGATTTTCAGTTTTTGCGGGCACTGATTATTCAAAGTATCAATATAAGAAATCGAAAGCCAAGGTAGTATTAACTGTTTACAGGTTTGCAGGTGATAAACAAGAGTTGGTGTGGGAAGGTGAAATTGACAAAGGATCTATAAAAAGTTATCCGTCACCTGACCAACCTATATTTAAAGAGGTGTCGGTTTTTAATGTTTATGATCGTAATGAGACCCTGGCAGCTTATTATAAGGTTATTTATGATTACAAAGGATCCGAGATTTCATACGAAGAAGGTATTTCCTTATCTGCCGGTTCGAACATAGATTTATTAAAAATTCCAATTTAATTCCACTTTCCGCCTTTTAACCTCTTAACAGCAGTGTGCCGTTGCCGCGTTTTTTATTACGGGCAGTTTATTATCGGGCATCTTTTGTTGTGTCACTCACTTGTACTTTTGTTTGTTAAATCGGCATCCCGGCAACTTCTTGTGATGCAGACTTATTAAACAATACTTGCTCACCAGCCCCCCTTGTTCGACTTCTTTCTATTGGCATAGTTTTTTGACTGATAGTTTAAAATCTTATTACTATGGACAAGTTAGAATTTAAGGGAGATATAAATGAGTTTAAGGGTAAATTGAAACAAGCTCATGGCGGTCTCACAGACGATGACGTGGAATACGAAGAAGGCAAGGATGATGAGTTCTTTGGTAGGCTACAACAAAAGCTTGGAAAGACAAAAGATGAAGTTGTAGCCTGGATCAGGTCTTTAGGATAAAATTAGATACAAAGTTTTAAAAAGGGCGTGTTCAAAACACGCCCTTTTTTGTTGAGTGTACCTGTGATACCACATTATTATTAGACGATGATGGAGGGATAACCGAAAAGGATTGAACAATGCCCTGATTTAACTTTTACTTACGAAAATTGCCCTTTTTCAATAAATACCGGAAACCTACTGCTGATATATGCAATAATTAAAATGTTGGGTCGTTTTATTAGCCTAAACACCAACTTTGATGAAAACTTTACAAAAAATTGGATCTTGCATGTTTCTTTTCTTCACAGTGCTTTTATTTTCAACAAAATCAAATGCACAAATTAAAGCAGCATTTACCGCAAATAAAAGCACAATAAGCTGTCCTACTGAGACTGTCTATTTTTCAGACAAATCTACCGGCAACCCTCAATCATGGTCCTGGGATTTTGGAGATAACACAGGTTCAACTTCAGCTAACCCCGCTCACCAATTTGCAAAATCAGGAAGGTATACAGTTACCTTAATTTCAAAAGATGCATTGTTACAGGCAGATACAACCACTGCTACAATAATTGTGTTAGGACCGACAGTTCAGTATACCAAAGCAGTTGATACTACTTGTTCGACACTGTCTATAAAATTCAGTTCTAAGGCAACAGGTATCGGTCCATTAACTTATAGCTGGGATTTCGGAGATGGAAAGACAAGTACTGCACTAACAACAAGTGTAACTCATATGTATAAAGGTGGTTCATCTTATAATGTAAACCTAACCGTAAAAGATACAAGTGGATGTGCTGTTAAAGCAGGAGAAACGCTTTCGTTTGGACGTCTTGCTCCTGTGTTGGCGTCTACTCCTTCAACATTAATCGCAACTCGTGAGTGTACTGATAAATTTGGTTGGACGAATTACTATGCTGACAACAACACTCCGACGGACCCGAAAGATGATATTCTCTTATTGTCCCTATATAAAGATGGCACTAACATAGGAACAGTCGGCGATGGAACGTTTCAGGTTAAAGTAGCAGCTACGGCAAAAGCCGGAACGGCAGAAGCTATTCTTCTTAATTCTCCGGTTATAACTAACCCAAGTGGATATTATGTGATGAACAGGTATTGGTTGGTTGAACCTACCACTCAACCTGCGAAACCTGTCGGCGTACGTTTCTATTTTAATGACCAGGATGTTAAAGATATCAATGGCACTTTTCCTACGCACGATGCAGACTTTTCGCAACTGATTTTTTATAAAACCAAAAATGGCAATCCTGACCCTTCAACAAATCTTCAGGGCGCTTCAGAAATTATATCTATTTTCCCCGGTTCACAGGCGGACGAAACCAACTGGACTTATTCATATATTGGAGCAGGTTCTCACGCAGCAGAGTTTGCAGTAACAAGCTTTTCAGGCGGTGGTGCAGGAGTAACTGTAAATGGAGCCACGCTACCCGTTAAACTTATATCGTTTAATGGTAAACCCGAAAACACCGGTGTAATGTTGCGTTGGATAGTTGCTTCTGAAATCAATGTCGAAAGGTTTGATATAGAAGCAAGCGCGGATGGACGCACGTTTACAACAATCGGTAAAGTACAGGCGAAGGGTGCAACTACTACTACAAATGAATACTCTTACAACCACGTTAAGGTAAATGCGGAAAGCATTAGATTTTACAAGATTGTAACTGTCGATAAAGACGGTAAGAAAAGTTATAGTGAAGTAATTAAGGTTTCATTTGCAGGGGCAATGAATGATATATCTTTATATCCGGTTCCGGCAAATAATTATATCAACATAACTTCTAAAAGTCTGATCAACAAAGCTTGTACTGTAGAGGTGTATAATTCTTTAGGATTAAGAGTTTTGCAATCAAATAAAACTTCCTCAGGAAATACATTCCAATTAAATACTTCAAGCCTGCCAAACGGACGTTATAGAACGATCATTTTCAGCAATAATGAAAAAATCGGTGATGGTAATTTCCTAATAGTTCGATAGTATATAAATTCAGGTAAAACTTCAAAAAGCCATGAAAGAGATGTTATCATCTTTTTCATGGCTTTTTCGTTTTTTACTTTTCCATCAAAAACCAACTCCGGGTCCGGCGCATTTTTCCTTAGTCGCATCTTTGGTAAAGGTGTATATCTTCAACTTATATGTTGACAAATATTTATAAGCATAAGACAAAACAGAAAAGTTTTGAAGTATTTTTAGTTTATGGAAACATGCTACCAAACTCTCTCCACCATTTATGAAATTGTAAAATCAGATCCTTCTCCCCATACTTATTTATGCACCCCGCACCAGATTATATTAAGACAAGCGGGGGACTGGTTGATCATTCAAAAACACCTTGAATTGCTTGCAGCGGAAAAGCTCATAACAATTAAACAACTTGACAAAATTGCAATTTCAATAACCCAGGAAGGAATTGCTAAAGTCAAGTCTGCTAAAAACAATTTCGTAAACGACAATTTTACTTTTCAAAACGAAGGGTTGAAGACTTCAACATCTAAAGTAAATCCTACTAATTACCTATAAAGGACCTTACAGCAGTTATTTATAACGTCAACTTTAGCTCGTAATAACCTCCCCTTACCCATTCATCCCCACGCTGAATCATTAATTTATTTGGCTCATTGTCACTCGACTAATAAAAATTGTTAAAGAAAAGCCGGGAAAAGTTAAAAAATTATCCATTCTCCAATTTGCCTTCTTCTCATATAATAATTTTTGGACATTCTTCGTTAATTTACGGTCCACTCTACTGGCTGTTAAAGGAAGACGATCGTGTCATTACTTTAACCACAAGGATGGGTTTCCTTACCTTTTATGGTATTGACGCGCTAAAGTTTAAATGACTATTTCTTCAAAAGTTTGGCTGTTTCAGGAGCTTATAAAAGTGCTTGAAATATCTTAAAACGGTAGCGGCACGGCGTTTTAAGTAAATGGAATTTTTAATAATTGTAAAACGGGAATTAAAATATGAAACAACAACAGTCTGAACATGTGAATGGGAGCGAGCAGTTATTGCAGCATATGCAGAGCTGTGAAAAACGGATAAGTAATTGCTCAATAGAA
>JAOQAJ010000200.1 GCA_025963675.1 Segetibacter sp. | reverse complement strand
GATAAAAGTGGATTCAAAGGAAGGCGAGGGCGCTAACTTCATTGTTTCATTGCCGGCCTAAAATATTGCTTCCATTTAAACCCATAGTCAATTAATAATATTTGGATGTGCGCAAACCTGCAACCCCAGTATGCATAAGCACCTATTTGGGCAGAACAATGTAATATAAGTACAAGAGTGCGACGCAACAATGTCTAATAAAAGTCATTAGCTGGACTCAGGAAAAATATATTTCCAATACTACAAACTTCCTTTTTATCGACGTTTTCAAATTGTGTTAAAAAGGCTCGTTCAAGGTTCTAAAAAAAGGGAATGTAATTTAGTTTGTTCTTGCATTTGAAATAAAGGCACTTTTCACAGTTCGCTTGTTGTCTATGGTCTTATAAAAGTCTTCAAGATAGCTTGCCATATTTTTTCGGGTCTTTTCACTTAAAAGCGTAAAGCTGTTAATGGTAAGCATGATCCTGCCCTTCCTTTCTTTAAAAATATTTACAGCTTCATCCAGTTCGTCCTGGCTGCGTTCAAAACCGCGGTATAGCCGATCTCTTACCGATCTAATGCCCAGCTCTTCGTTAGGCACTGCATAGGTGGCATCAACAAGTCCGCAATAATCAAAATCATATGGAATTGTGTAAGGCAGGGCGAACGTGTCATTTTTCGGAACCATCAACTTTATGTTGTGGTATTTTGGCACCGACCAGTCGGTATTACCGATCATGTACTGAAAAAGGCCTACAAGTGTCATATGCCTGCGATTGGTTGCTTCCTGTTGAAACTGCCTTTTTTTAACTTCACGGCAGTTATTTCTTGAACTCATATCACTCATGTCTTCGATAAGAAATGCATATTGAGAATAAGCTTTAACCTTTTGCTTACTGTCTTTAAAATTTATATGCAGAAGCCGCACCTTAAAGCTCATAATCGAGATGATGTTGTATATTTTATAAACCAGGTATTCTTTTAACAGGTATTCCTCATCCACACTCACCGTTCTACACCCAGCGACCATCTTCAATTTTTTCAGGGGAGAAAGTTTAGGTGAAGTAGGGGTCTTGAAATCAAACATTAATGAAGCAATTTCACAATTGTTTTTTCTGTATTCCCCTCTTGGCTCAATTCGAATTTCCTCCTTAATTATCGTGCTGTCTTCAAAGCCCATTGTGATGTTCGCAGGTTGCCATGTAGGTACTTTTTTGTCGGTTTTTATTTTCTTTAAATCGGTTGTCAATGTTACTTCTATGACATTTTCATCTGTAAAAAAAAGCTGCCTGTTAATCGGTGTTTTTTGTGCAAATATTGCAGCGTGCTGCAGTGTCAATGTGAGAATAAAAAGAAAGATTTTTCTCATTAAGAAGTGGTTGGTTTTAGGTAGTTATTTGTGAGAAAAATACAAAAAGGTTTTAGAAATAAAAACCTTATTTAACAAATGCCCTTACTTCTATTAAGTGGAAGTGTAAATAGCAAGCTAAAAGTTCGTTTTTACTTAAACCCTTTTTTTAAACGTCAATAAAAAAGATAACCTGCTAAATCTTACCGATTGAGTATGGCAGTTATTGTGAATGCTAAAACGGAAATGGCAATTCCATACATAAAAATATTATAGGAGATGTGAAGGTATTTATACTTTCGGCCCAGCACTTTCCCCTGCCAATAAATGTCTTTTATCAGGTTGCCATATAAAAACTCCCTGTCATTCATCATTTGCCTCATTCCCGATTCGTACGATTTAAAATCCATGTTGTAGAAGCTGCCATAAAACAAAAGATTTACCGATTTGTCCTTAACATCTTCTTCAGTGAAAGTGCCCCTTGTAACCTTCGGCCTCGTAGCTAGAATCGAATAAATAATCGTAGCAACATTAACCAATAATAAAATAATGGTAGGTACAATTACCCTCACGTATTCCTCAAATCTTCCTACAATAAGACCAAGGGTTACCGACATAATAATCGAATTTACCGAAATCATGATGTGCGCTTTATTATCGGCCATCACACTTATTTTTTGACTGTTTGATGAGGAGATCCTGAACATAGTTTCGACACCCCTGGTCGGCTTTCTGTCAGCTAGCGCAGTTTCTTGAGACCGCCGTCTGTTTTCATTTGGGAAATCGCCGGCTGTTGGATTATTTAGGGGCATTGACTTAGTATTATCTAAACGCCTCTCCATTTGTTTGCTTTTCAGCCTTCTTAAATGCTGCTCCTTGGTTTTGTTTAGAAGTGTTTTGCAATAGTCGGTGTGGTACTGGTGTGCTTCCAGCATTTTTATTTTTTCTGCAATCCACTCATCAGTTTCAATTCTTTTATTTTTTATCGCTCCAAGTTCTCTTCTCAGCAACCGCTGCTTGTCTTTAAATTTCGTTGTTCCTAAATAAAAAGTAACAGCATCGCAAAGGATTTTCCCGGCAACAGAAATGGGAGGTTGGGGGTTTTTAGTGGCGACAATAGAATTTTTAATTTCGTTAATATCTTCTTCAGGTATGCCTGCATTTTGTAAAAATACTTCTGCTAATTCCGCGCTCTTCACCTGGTATGTTTGCTCACGTGTAATAAGGAAACCGGTATATTGAAACCATGCGGCAGCAGAAATTATAAATTCAGTTCGTTCGTCTAATTCGTAGTGTTTTGCAATTTGCCTTGCATGTGCTACCAACTCTTCACTTTCAGAAAAAGTATGAAAAACCAACCTGGCGTCTGTGTGTTGCTGATAAAATGATTCGACATGCTGTTCAATCCTTTGTAAAAGTTTAGCATAATTCATGGTGTAATCGTTGTCGTATTTACTTCTTGGCCAAACTCTAATATATCCTATTTTTTTCAGTTTTAATTATTTCTACCATTCATTTAAGCCTTCACGCATGGTTTGAATGACTTTATCGTGGCCGGTCTATCCTGCTACTATTTTGCTTTCGTTGCGTCGCACTCTTTTACTGTTTTTTCAGTACTGAACTTCTTTCCGCATTATGCCCGGTGGCCAAAAAAGGCAAATACTATTTTTTATTTTGTGAAAACTATTACTACGACAAATAAGATTAAGTTGTAAATTTCAAGACGATTCTAAATAACTATTTAAATTAAACGTCTATCATGGGTCCCTTCTCTCTGATAGTTTTAACGATCGCTGCCATAGTTTTTTCCGCCGGAGGTATTTTGGCCGGAAGACTCTTTAATAAAGGCAGCAACAACAGTCAAAAAGGCCAGGCGTACGAATGCGGAATACCCACACAAACTTCTCCGTGGCATCAGTTCAACGTTGGCTATTATTTATTCGCCTTGTTGTTTCTCATATTTGACGTCGAACTGATTTTTATGTATCCATGGGCTGTTGTGGTAAAAAAGATAGGGATAACTGCTTTGTTTGAAATACTCGTTTTCGTTTTTATATTATTCATGGGCTTTTTGTATGCCCATAAAAAAGGAGCCTTAAAATGGATGTAAGAGAACAAATACGCGAAACGAATAAAGATTTTCCGGGACAGGTAATACCAATACAGGGAGGCGGTATCATAGCATCTACATTCCAGGATATCATCAACTGGGCCCGATCTAATTCTTTATGGCCGCTCACATTTGCTACCAGCTGTTGTGGCATCGAGATGATGAGTGTGGCATCTGCCAAATATGATTTTTCGAGATTTGGATTTGAAGTGGCCAGGGCAACCCCACGCCAGGCCGATGTGATCATTATTGCAGGAACAATTGTAAACAAAATGGCACCCGTCTTAAAAAGATTGTATGATCAGATGGCTGATCCCAAATACGTGATAGCGATGGGTGCCTGTGCAATTAGTGGCGGTCCTTTTTTCTACAATACTTATTCCGTCGTCAAAGGTGCAGACCATATCATTCCTGTTGATGTTTATATACCTGGCTGTCCGCCTCGCCCCGAAGCGTTGTTGCATGCCCTGATTTCACTACAGGAAAAAATAAAAAGTGGTTGGACAAAAGAACAAATCAAAGCCGAACCATTGCAGCCATGACAAACGAAGAGGTAAAGGAGTTCGTATCAGGCATACATCCGTCGGCCAGTTTTGATGAAACAGGCGAATGGCTAAATATCAATATAGAAGCCTTAGAATGGAAACGCTTGTCAAGGGTTCTCCGAAATCCACCTTTTAATTTCGATTACCTTTTTTGTCTCACCTGTATCGATTGGAAAACATTTATGACGGTTGTATATCATATGTCATCAACCATACATCGACATACAATTGTAATAAAAGCAAAAGTCGACCGCGAAGATCCCAAAATAGAAACTGCTTCTGACATTTGGAGAACTGCAGAGTTTCACGAGCGGGAAGTGTACGACTTATTTGGAGTAAGATTTGTCAATCATCCTGATTTGAGAAGATTGATATTAACCGACGATTTTGAAGGATATCCCTTAAGGAAAGATTTTGATGATCCGATTAATATGATAAAATTATAAAACGTCGAATGATCCTGAATGTAGATTTAGAAGTAATGATTATACGTGATTAAAAAGGCCAATAGAAAACCAGAAGAGAGGAACCAACACATGTATTCGGAAACCGAAATATTAAAAGACACCACAACAATTACCGCAAACGGTACTGAAGGTAAGCTGGTCATTAATGTTGGTCCTCAACATCCGGCCACGCATGGTGTGCTTCATTTAGTGATTACCTTAAATGGAGAAACGATTGAAAAGGTAGAGCCTCATCTAGGTTACATTCATCGGTCTATAGAAAAAATGTGTGAGAGCCTTAGTTATCGGCAGTTCATTTATGTTACCAGCCGCATGGATTATCTTTCTGCACACATGAACAATCATGCATGCAGCATGACTGTTGAAAAGGCGTTGCAAATAGAGGTACCGACAAGAGCCCAATATATTCGCGTCTTAATGAGCGAACTTACCCGGATCGCGTCACATGAACTTTGGTGGGGAGCATTGGCTATGGATCTCGGTGCCTTCACGCCTTTCTTTTATGCTTTTCGCGAAAGAGAAACCATAAATGATATCATGGAGCAAACGTGCGGGGCGCGGCTCACTATGAATTATATGGTTCCCGGTGGAGTGATGGCAGATATTCATCCAAGCTTTCAACAAAAAGTAAAGGATTTTATCAAATTGTTTAAATCAAACATCGATGAATATGATGAACTGGTAACAGGCAATGTCATTTTTCAAGCCCGAATGAAAGGGGTTGGTTATCTATCTAAAGAAGACGCGATTTCTTATGGATGCACAGGGCCGGTTGCAAGAGGCAGCGGGTTAAATTGCGACATTAGAAAAATCTACCCTTACGAGATATATAACCAGGTTCAATTCAACGAAATATTGGAAACGGCAGGCGATTGTTTTGCGAGGTATTCAGTTCGAATTAGAGAAATGAAGGAGTCGATTAAGATTATTGAACAACTGGTTGATAATATTCCGGAAGGTGAATTTCAGGCAAAAACAAAAGCTGTTCTAAAATTGCCAAAAGGAGAGTTTTATACAAGAGTAGAAACAGCAAGAGGTGAATTGGGAGTATACATCGTAAGCGAAGGCGGAACAACACCATACAGAATAAAATTCAGATCACCGGGATTTTCAAATTTGTCAGCATTAGAGCATATGGTAAAGGGAAGCAAGCTGGGTGATTTGATGGCAACGATGGGAACATTGGATTTGGTGATACCGGATATAGATAGATGAAGCCCACTAACCCCGTGAAGGGGGAATATGGAGGATAAAAACGAGAGAAATATTTACAAAACGATTAAATAAAGCCCCTTTAGGGGTTTGGGGTATATGTTTAGTTTACAAGGCATAACAAACGGGATACAAAACTTTCTTAAAGCAAACTTCGGTGCTACCGGCGTATTGATTATTGAAAGCGTTATTGTTATGATGTTAGCTATTACATTGTTTGCTACTTTAGGATTAGTTCTGGTATGGATGGAAAGAAAAGTAGCTGCCCAAATGCAGATCCGTTCCGGACCGAATAGGGTAGGGCCAATGGGGATCTTTCAAACGTCTGCAGATACTCTCAAGCTCATTTTAAAAGAAGGATTGACCCCTGATGGTGCTGATAAATTTCTCTTTAATCTTGCTCCGTTCGTTGTTATGATTGTTGCCATGCTTTTGCTTGCGCCGATTGCTTTTGCTAAAGGTTTTCAGGTATGGGATATTAATATTGGAGTGTTGTATGTATCTGCCGTTTCATCCCTATCAGTCATTGGAATTTTAATGGCTGGTTTGGCGAGTAATAATAAATATTCTCTGTTAGGTGCTATGCGAAGCGGCGCTCAAATTGTGAGTTATGAGTTATCAGCTGGGCTTTCGATTTTAGCGATTGTTGTATTAACAGGCAGTCTTCAAATAGGAGATATCATCAATGCACAACAAAATGGTTGGTGGCTGTTTAAGGGGCATATTCCTGTAATAATAGCCTTTATAATTTTCATGATTGCTGCAACTGCAGAAACAAACAGGGCACCTTTTGATATGGCTGAAGCAGAGTCTGAATTAACGGCTGGCTTTCATACAGAGTATTCGGGAATGAAGTTCGCTTTATTCTTTCTTGCCGAATACATCAACATCTTTATCGTTTGTGCGATCGGGGCAACGTTGTTTCTTGGAGGATGGATGCCGTTTCATATTGGTAATTGGCAAGGCTTCAATCACATCATGGATTTCATTCCTTCCTCAGTCTGGTTCTTTGCTAAAACCTTCTTGTTGATTTTTCTGATCATGTGGTTCAGGTGGACTTTTCCGAGATTGAGAGTAGACCAATTGCTGAATTTGGAATGGAAATATTTATTGCCGATCAGTTTGTTTAATTTATTATTAGTAACCGTTATAGCGATTTTGGGATGGCATTTTTAAGTTTATGGGTTTTGAGTTTTGGGTTTTGAGTTGGGAAAAAATCAGGATCTGCGGATACTATAATAAAGTTTGAAGATATAGAGGCATGGCAAAAGGCAAGAGTGCTTTCAAAAGAGATATTTATACTATCTAATGAAACAGCCTTAAATAATGACTTTCGATTTCGAGATCAAATAAATGCAGCAATCGGTTCAGTGATGGACAATATTGCCGAAGGATTTGAACGAGGAGGAAGGTTAGAATTTATTCATTTTCTCACAATAGCCAAAGGTTCTTGTGCAGAAGTAAGATCTCAATTATACAGGATATATGACAGGCAATATTTGATGGAAGATAAATTTAGCGAGCTATTGAAATTAGGAGAAGATATAGCTAACATGTTAGGTAGATGGATTAAGTATTTAAACGAAACAGAACAAAAAGGAACTAAATTTAAGAACCGTTCTGGCAAATAATTTTTAACACAAAAAAAACCGCTCAACTGAATCATCCAACTAAAAACTAAAAACTAAAAACCCAAACCCTAAAACTCCAAACGCAAGGGTCAAAATTTACAACTCCTAACTCAAAACTCTCCATGTTCATAAAAGAATATTTATCGGATATATACCACGCAACCAAATCCCTGCTTACAGGTATGAGGCGAACGGGTTATTATTTTGTCAATCCAAAAGAGATAATCACAGAGCAATATCCTGATAACAGGGACACTTTGAAAATGGCTGATCGATTCAGGGGAGAGGTGATTATGCCGCATGATGAAAACAACCAGCATGCATGTACAGGTTGCACGGCTTGCGAATTGGCTTGCCCAAATGCAACAATAAAAATTATTACGAAGTTTGATGTGACACCGGAAGGAAAGAAGAAAAAAGCTTTGGATACATTTGTTTATCACCTCGAGTTATGCACCATGTGCAACTTGTGTGTGGAGGCTTGTCCTACCGATGCAATCAAGATGGGACAAAATTTTGAACATAGTGTGTATGACAGAAGTATGCTTCTGAAGAAATTAAATAAACCTGGTTCTAAAATCAGGGAAGGGGTTGAGTAAGTTTAACCTTTTGAATAAAACAAGATAAATGAGTGCATCTGCCATTATATTTTATGCCATATCTGCTTTTGTATTAGGAGCAGGATTATTGGCTGTAACGACAACGAAAATCTTTCGTTCTGCTATATGGCTGCTTTTTACCTTAGTTGGTATTGCAGGCTTGTACTTCTGGATGCAGGTCGAATTTATAGCGGCAGTACAAATAGTTGTTTATGTCGGCGGCATTGTCGTTCTAATTATTTTTTCCATTTTCCTTACGCAGGAATCTGGCAAGGAAATGCCGAAACCGAAAATGAGCCGTATTATATTTTCTGTGCTCGCTACGATTTTCGGCTTTGGATTTACCTATAACCTTATAAGCAATTATGCATTTCCTGTGGCCAATATAAAACCTTTTGTCGTTTCAGTAAGTGAGATAGGAACCCAGATGTTAAGTACTTCAGAACATGGATACATACTTCCGTTTGAAGTAGTCAGTATGCTGTTGTTGGCAGCAATGATTGGTTGTATTGTGATAGCGATGAAAGCACCTGAACAAAAGCCTTCAGAAACAAAAGCAAGTACTGAAGAAAAATTTGATGATGTGCCACCTTCATCGGTGGTTGTTATTCCAACTGTGTCAGAACCATTATTGATTATTGAAGAAGTGTAAAATGAATGAAATTCCGCTAACACATGTTCTTTATGTAAGCACTGCCCTGTTTTTTATTGGGATGTACGGCTTGTTTACAAGAAGAAATATGATTACCATGCTCATGTCAATAGAACTGCTGTTGAATAGTGTCAACATCAACTTTGTGGCATTCAATAAGTATTTGTATCCTGACAAACTTGACGGAGTCTTCTTTACGATTTTCATTATCACGATAGCGGCTGCGGAGGCTGCTGTTGCAATAGCCATTATTATCAACCTTTATCGAAGCCATAAATCTATAGATGTTGAAGATGCGGCAGAGTTGAAGTGGTGAGATGGAGTTAAATATGGTTTTGAGTTTAAAGTTTTTTGGTAGTTGCGGTTTTTTTTAGTGATCGGTAAAAACGTTTGAAAAAAGTTGAATTTGCTTATGGACTATCAACAATACATTTTCCTAATTCCTTTACTGCCACTGGTGACATTTATTTTGCTTGGGATCTTTGGGAGAAAGCATTTTAAAACATCTGCCGGTATTATAGGAACAGCGTCCTTACTTGCTTCGACTGTTCTTTCATTGATAGCCGCTTACAACTATTTTTTTGTTGATGGAAAGGTTAACGGTCTCTACCAAAAGATCGTTGTTTTTAAATATTCCTGGCTGCAGTTTTCGCCTGACGTTTCTATAGATATGGGTATTATTCTCGATCCCATATCGGCGATGATGATTGTCATTGTCTCTTTTGTTTCATTAATGGTGCACGTTTTCAGTCTGGGTTATATGAAGGGGGAAACGAGGTTTGCAACCTATTATGGTTTTCTTTCGTTGTTCACTTTTTCAATGCTTGGTTTGGTGCTTTCAACTAACATCTTCCAGGTCTATATTTTCTGGGAACTTGTTGGCGTGTCATCTTACCTGTTAATTGGTTTTTATTACGATAGACCATCAGCAGTCGCCGCTTCAAAAAAAGCTTTTATCGTTACACGATTTGCCGATTTTGGTTTCTTAATTGGGATTTTAGTTCTTGGATTTTACGGCGGCACATTAGATATCGCCACCCTTATCGAGCGTCTAACTTCATCTCAATCTGCAGAATTTTTAGCCATTTCAACAGCTTCGTTCGTTGGTGTATCAGCCCTTACATGGGGATTGACATTAGTGTTTGTTGGCGGTGCAGGTAAATCGGCGATGTTCCCCCTGCACATCTGGCTTCCTGATGCAATGGAAGGACCTACACCGGTATCTGCTTTAATTCACGCAGCTACAATGGTGGTTGCGGGAGTGTATTTGGTAGCACGTTTATTTCCTATATTTTCAATGGATGCTGTTGTTTTAAACATTGTTACCTGGGTTGGTGCATCGTCTGCTGTGATAGCTGCTGTAATAGCTTGCACACAAACGGATATCAAACGAGTTCTTGCTTATTCAACGATGTCCCAGATTGGATATATGATGTTTGCGTTGGGAATAGCCAAAAATGGGGGCGAAGATGGGCTAGGATATATGGCTTCAATGTTTCATCTTTTTACACATGCTTTCTTTAAATCCCTGTTATTTCTTGCTGCCGGAGCTGTTATCCATGCTGTGCATAGTAATGAGATGAAGGATATGGGGGGCTTAAGAAAGTTGATGCCAATTACTCACATTTCATTTCTTGTTGCCTGCCTGGCAATAGCAGGTATACCTCCTTTTGCAGGGTTCTTTAGCAAAGAAGAAATTTTACTGGCTGCTTTTCAATCAAATAAAATAATTTATTTTCTCGGGTTGTTTACCGCTGGCCTTACCTCCTTTTACATGTTCCGGCTATACTTCTCTATTTTTTGGAATAAAAGCTTTCACCCCGTTCATACAGAAGGAGAGGAGGCAAATCCAAATGACGAGGGAACATTGTCGATGAAGTTGCCGTTGATAATTTTATCAGTATTTGCAATTTTTGCAGGATTTGTTCCTTTTTCAAAACTCGTGACAGCAGATGGCTTACCTCTTGAAACTCACCTTAATATTTTGTTTTCCGTTACACCGGTTGCTTTGTCCATCATCGCCATTCTGTTTGCAGCAAAGCTTTACAAAACTGAAAATGAAAGACCGGCAAAGATTGCTCTTTCATTAGGCACCTTTTATAAAGCAATTACTAATAAGTTTTATATAGACGAGGTGTATCTGTTCGTAACAAAGAAAATCGTTTTTAATTTAATTGCCAGGCCGGCAGCGTGGATAGACAGAAACGTTATTGATGGCTGTATAAATGGAATGGCATACGTTACCGCAACGACTTCAAATGTTATAAAAGGTGTACAATCAGGAAAAGTTCAAAACTATGCCTTGTACTTTTTCGGTGGGATAGCTGGCCTGGCAGTGATGTTTATTTACTGGTGGAAATAAAATGAACCTGACTATGCAAGCTCCATCCGAGCGTGATGTTAGATGATGCAAAAAAAACAATCAATGTTTTCAGCTCCATCGGAGCGTAATGTTAGTAGAAGAAAAAAAGGTTTTCAGCTCCAGAGGAGCGAAATGAAACGGTTGACGAGATTGAAATAATTAATAATGCCAAACACGTATTCACAGATATACATTCAAATAGTATTTGCAGTAAAAGGCAGGCAAAATTTTATCAAAGAATCGTTCAGAGAAGAAATTCAGAAATATATGTCAGGAATTATCAGCAATAAAAAACAGAAAGCTTATTCCATTTATTGTATGCCTGACCATACTCATATTTTTGTAAGCATTAAACCTGACATTTCCATTTCCGATGTAGTAAGAGATATAAAAGCGAACACCAGTTCTTTCATAAAAGAAAAAAAATTCTTAGATGAACCTTTTAGCTGGCAGGAAGGTTTTGGAGCCTTTAGTTATTCTAAATCTCAGACACAACGGGTTAACAATTATATTTTAAATCAGCCTTTTCATCATGATAAAAGGAATTTCAAAGAAGAATATCTTGAATTTTTGAAAAATTATGATGTAGCCTATGACGATAAATATTTGTTTGAATTTTATGAATAAAAAACATTTCGCTCCTACTAACATGGTGTGCCGAAAGGCACTAAAGACGTAAATTATGAATCTCTCATTATTAATTGTTATACCACTATTGACTGCTATTGGTACTTTATTTTGTAAAGGACTGAAGCAGGTTCGAACTTTATCATTAGCCGGGGCATTCTTGCAAATAGGATTGGCTTTTTACTTATTGTTTCAGTACTTGCAACAACATGTTGTTGGTTCTTCAGAAATGATGTTCCAGAGTAGTTATATATGGTTTAAACCATTAGGTATTAACTACCAGGTTGGCGTCGATGGTATTTCCATAGCAATGATCCTGCTTACTTCTTTTATCGTTATTGCCGGCATACTAGTCTCATGGACAACAGATAAATTACCTAAAGAATTCTTCTTTTTACTTATGCTGTTAAGCGTGGGTGCTTATGGGTTCTTTATTTCGCTTGATTTGTTTACTCTTTTCTTTTTTCTTGAAATTGCCGTCATCCCAAAGTTTTTATTAATAGGTATCTGGGGAAGCGGAAAGAAAGAGTATAGTGCAATGAAACTCGCATTGATGCTTATGGGCGGCTCAGCTTTGGTATTTGTCGGACTGGCGGGAGTTTACGTTAATACGCATACTCTTGACATTATTCAAATTGCCCAAACACCTCTACCAATAAATATTCAAAAAATATTCTTCCCTTTTGCATTTGTCGGTTTTGGGGTTTTTACAGCCTTGTTTCCTTTTCATACCTGGGTTCCTGACGGACACTCGTCTGCACCAACAGCCGCCTCAATGTTTCTTGCCGGCATCTCCATGAAACTGGGAGGCTATGGTTGTTTACGTGTCGCTACGTATCTCATGCCTGATGCAGCTCATGCTTATTCATGGATTATTGTTCTATTGGCAACCATCGCCATCATTTATGGCGCCTTTGCTACTATGATGCAGACCGACCTGAAATATATAAATGCTTATTCATCAGTCAGTCATTGTGGATTTGTATTGCTTGGTATCGGCATGCTCACAAAAACATCTATCAACGGTGCAGTGCTTCAGATGGTTTCTCACGGATTGATGACCGCCCTTTTCTTCGCTACTATCGGCATGATCTATAGCAGAACACATACAAGATTGGTGGCCCAATTAGGCGGCCTATTAAAAGTAACTCCGTTCATTTCAACAGTTTTTGTTATCGCCGGTTTATGTTCTCTTGGACTACCGGGATTAAGTGGGTTTGTAGCAGAAATGACGGTCTTTATGGGGGCATGGCAAAACCCCGATAAATGGTACCGGCTTGCTACTATCCTTGCGTGTGCTTCGATAGTTGTGACGGCAGTATATATCTTACGAGCTACAGGAAAAACAATTATGGGACCCATAGCCAGTTCTTATGAAAGGTTAGACGATGCGAAGTGGAATGAAAAACTTGCAGCAGGAATTTTAATAATTGGTATTGTAATTATTGGCGTAGCTCCGTTTTTGATTAATAAATTAATTGAACCGGGAACAGATGAAATTATGAGTAAGGTTTTAGGTGCGGCGAAATAGGGAGTAGTGAATAGTGGGTGGTGAATATTCAAATACTCAACGAGAGTTGACGAAAACTTTAAACTTTAATATGGTAACAGATTTCTTAATACTGATGAAACAGGAAATGATGCTGGTTGTCATCATCTTCATCCTGATGTTTTTGAAGCTTGGAAAAGACAGGAGCAACGAGAGTTATATGAAGATTGTAAATGTAATGCTCTTCATTAACCTTATTATTGGATTCCTTTTTCAGCAGGATGGTATGCTTTTCAACGAAATGTTCCGAACCAGCAAATTAATGATCCTCGAAAAAAACATTCTGAATTTAGCAATGCTGATTATTTCGATGCAGTCGTATTTATGGTTGAAGACACACAAACATGTTCCGGAGTTTTATATACTGCTATTATCAACCATGCTCGGAATGTTCTTCATGATATCAGCAGGTAATCTATTGATGTTTTACCTGGGACTTGAATTATCAACTATTCCGTTAGCTGCTGCTGCCAACTTCGATCTGGCAAAAAGGCGATCATCCGAGGCTGCAATGAAACTGATCTTTTCTTCTGCATTTTCATCATCTTTATTATTATTCGGCATTTCTATGATTTATGGTACAACCGGTACATTAATATTTTCTGAAATACCACGCTTTCTTCATAATGACCCTCTACAAATATTTTCATTCATTCTATTACTTGCAGGGTTCGCCTTTAAAATTTCTGTTGCTCCTTTTCATCTTTGGACAGCCGACGTTTATGAAGGTGCCCCAATTGCAGTCACTTCTTTCCTTTCTGTTATTTCAAAAGGAGCTGTTGTTTTTGTATTTGTTTCAGTATTGTATACAGTTTTCAAACCCCTCGCTGAAGCGTGGTATAATATGATCTTCATTTTATCATTATTGACTATTATTTTGGGAAATCTATTTGCTATCAGGCAAGACAACTTTAAACGATTCCTTGCATTTTCTTCAATTGCCCAGGTAGGGTTTATTTTAGTTGGCATTAGTGGAAGCTCGCAGTTTGGATCTGCATCGGTTGTATACTTTGTTTTAATTTATGTGTTCTCGAACCTGGCGGCTTTTGGGGTTATTTCAGTGGTTAGTTCATTAACAGGAAGAGAAAGCATTAGCGATTACAAAGGCTTTTATAAAACAAACCCAGTCCTTTCCTGGATACTTACACTTGCGTTATTTTCATTAGCGGGAGTTCCACCTACAGCAGGTTTCTTTGGCAAGTTCTTCTTACTATTTGCAGGAGCAGGAAAAGGCAATGTTTTATTTATAGCGCTGGCAGCACTCAACATGATCATCTCATTCTATTATTATTTAAGAATTGTAAAAGCAATTTTTATGGATGAAAATCCAGAACCAATTGAAAAGATTGCAATTCCTATGATGCCAAAACTTGCTTTGTATACTTGCATAGCTGGCGTATTAGCAGTTGGTTTTATTAGTTATATCTACAATTATATTCATTCAGCGAGTTTTGAGTTTTGAGTTCTGAATTTTGAGTTATGAATTTTGAGTTTTGAGTTTTGAGTTGTGAGGATGCCGCGGCAACAATGTTTCCAGGTGGTTAACCGCCTCAGATCCTTAAGTTAAAACAGTCAACTCAAAATAGTCAACTCAAAACTAAAAACAGTCAACCCGAAACTCTAAACTCTAAACCTTCAACCGTCGTCCCATGGCTATCAATAAA
>JAOQAJ010000198.1 GCA_025963675.1 Segetibacter sp. | reverse complement strand
GAAAGACCATATAAAGCATTCGGCTATCCCATTCTGCCTGCCATTTACATCCTGATGGCTGCTTCTTTTTGTATCGCATTAATCATTTATAAGCCAGAATATACCTGGCCTGGTTTCATCATTGTCCTAATCGGTATTCCCATTTATTTCATTTCTTTGCGGTCCTCGAAAAAATCAATGTAGCTATGCCTGATTTAGACAAGTTGTTCTCAGCTTTTTCTTCCACTAAAGTAGCCATAGTTGGAGATTTGATGCTCGATACTTATTGGTGGGGAAATGTTGAACGGATCTCGCCTGAAGCTCCTGTGCCTGTCGTTGTCTTAGATCAGAAAGAACTGAGAATGGGTGGCGCCGGAAACGTGGCACTTAATACAGCTTCATTAGGTGCTTCAACTGTTGTGTTTTCAGTTATAGGTAACGACGAGGACGGAAGGTCATTGATAAATTTATTGCAGAGGCATAACATCGATTGTAGCCATGTCGTCGTTAGCAATGATCGTATCACTACCAATAAAACCCGCGTTATCAGTAGAAATCAACACATGCTTCGCCTGGATGCGGAGATGACCAAAGACATCAATAATGCCGAACAGGAATTACTGGTTAAAAAATTTACCGGGTTTATTATTGCGGAGAAACCAGCTGTTGTAATTTTCGAAGATTACAATAAAGGTGTACTAACCGAACAAGGAATTAAAGAGATGATGCAGATTTGTTTAGAAAATAACATCATAACAACTGTAGACCCAAAGCGCAAAAACTTCTTTTCTTTTAAAGGAGCTACTATTTTCAAACCAAATCTTAAGGAAGTAAAAGATGGTTTAAATGTCTTGTTAGATGACGTAAATGAAGCTTTTCTTAATGATATTCATCAGCAGCTAAAAAACATTTTACAACATTCTATTTCATTAATTACACTTTCTGAGAAAGGTGTTTTTTATAAAAATGATCATACTTCGAAAATTATTCCTACCCATGTCAGAAGCATCGCCGATGTAAGTGGCGCGGGAGATACCGTGATAGCTGTTGCATCTCTGGTTTATGCTGCTACAAAAGACATCGACTTTGCAGCAGCGATGGCAAATATAGCGGGTGGGCTTGTCTGCGAAGAAGTTGGAACCGTGGCTATCAATAAGCAAAAGCTCTTTAACGAATGTTGTTATTTATTGGCAGAATAACCAAAAATGCCAGTTTTTATTCGATTACCAATAAGGCATTAAGAAAGTTTTGTAATACCGGCGACAGGTATTTTAGCATCTTCGTTGCGACGCAATCCGTTCATCTTTTTCAGCCTCGCGCATCTTTAGTCTCTATTGTTTAATACAGCAATCAACACAAACAGGTTTTTAATCTAAACCCATCGCAGCAAGAGGTTTTCAATAAACCATAAATCAATGAATAGGAATAATAGCCGTCGTCATTCTATCTTGTTTAGGTGCTTATTTACCTAATTTTGCAGCCTTAAAACGCGGATCTCTAATATGCAGAAACTCACAATTGTTATTCACGGCGGTGCCGGTACAATTACCAGGGAAGAAATGTCACCCGATTTGGAGCAAGCCTATTTAAAAGGCTTGCAGGATGCATTAGATGCCGGTTTCGCTGTACTACAGGAAGGTGGTTGCGCAGTAAATGCGGTTAAAGCCGCATCTGTAATTCTTGAAGACAACCTCCTATTCAATGCAGGCCGCGGCTCTGTTTTTACCAAGAAAGGTTTGCAGGAAATGGATGCCGCAATCATGGATGGTAAAACCCTTGAAGCAGGTGCAATAGCCGGAGTAAGAAATGTTAGAAACCCTATAGAACTGGCAACCGAGGTTTTACACCACAGTAACCATGTTTTCTTAAGCGGCAAAGGAGCTAACGATTTTGCAATAAAACAAGGAGTAAAACTGGAACCAGATGAATACTTCTTCTCACAATTTCGCTACGACCAGTGGAAGGCTGTTAGAGATTCAGACAATTATACGCTAGACCATACTCTTCATGACTTAAATGAACTGAAAGAAAAGAAATTCGGAACTGTTGGTGCTGTTGCCTGCGACCAGGATGGAAACATTGCCGCGGCTACAAGCACCGGTGGTATGACCAACAAAAAATATGGAAGAATTGGAGATAGTCCTTTAATCGGAAGCGGAACTTATGCTAACAATAATACCTGTGCGATTAGTTGTACGGGCCACGGAGAAGTGTTTATTCGTGCAGTGGCAGCATACGACGTCAGCGCGCTAATGGAATACAAAGGATTAACAGTACAAGAAGCATGTCATGAAGTTGTAATGAACAAGCTGGTGAAAATGGATGGCGAAGGCGGTTTGATCTGCGTTGATAAGAACGGAAATTACGCAATGGTCTTTAATAGTGCAGGAATGTATCGCGGAGTAAAAAGCAGTGATGGTACGAACCAGGTAGCGATATACCAATAGCCATTCATTTTGCTCACCCCTATTTTACTTCAATTACTACCCTTACATGCGGGCTATGTATTGATTTTTCAATTTCTTAAAAAAGGTTAAAGCGGTTATACCCGAGTCCCTTTTAACAGTTTGAAACATCTTTAAAAAAAGGTTTTATTTAATTTTATTATTCAATTAAAAGCCTGACAGAAGGTTTGTGAAGTTGGAAAAAGATGGCCAGGGTAAAATTCTGTTTTTGATCGAATTAGATATCATATCGTTTTTCATTACTCTACTTCTTCCATTTTCATCCGAGACTTAACTCAACTGCAGGTGTTTAAAAACGCCAACGGATTTTGGCACGTTTTTTAGTAATAATATTTGTTAACGGTTAAAAATGAACGCCTTATGGAGATTATCACATTAATAACAATCTTGCTAATTGCGTCATCTCTTTTTATGCTCGCTTATGTAGCTATTGATAATTACAACGCGGTAAAAAAACTAGATAAAAACTCGTAATTAAAGAAATAAAAAAAATCAAAACCACCGGAAACGGTGGTTTTTTAATTTTAGCCTTTTTGAAAATAAATAAACTTTTAGAACCGGCTAGTTTCTCACAAAGTGAAGACACTGAGGTTTGAGTAACTGTCGGCTTCCGCATCTTCTTACATCCTCTAATCGTACAATTGTCGATTAATAATTTATAACCTTCCATCGAGTCAAAATGAAGGTGACTTTGTATTACCTTTCGTTATTTCAAGAAGGTGTGGGCCTGATCGATCTTATGGCCGAAAGAAAACGAAACATTGGTAAGACTTTTTGTTGGATTATAAACTGCAAAAATACGGGTGTTGTATACGGTGATTAAAGAAGCACATCAAACAGAATCAAAAACTCAATGAAAGTAACGGTTAAGGTTTTAGTTATTATTTTTCTTATCCCTCTGGCAGCTATGCCTCAACAAAAAGACAGCCTTACAAAAAAGCTGGATAGTCTAAACATAAAGTGGGACAGTTTACAGAGCCGGATAAGCAATGATAATAATGCGAATAGTTACGACCCTGCTAAAATTGATTTTAAAACTTACTTCACTTTACTTGCCGATGATTTCAAACAGCAGGCTACTGCACCATTTCATATTAAGAAAAAGGATTGGTTGAAAGTAGCGGGTTTTGCTCTTTTAACCGGAGGATTTGCATTAGTCAACGAACCTATTAATGATTTTGCCATAAAACTGCACAAAGAAAACAAAGGTCTTGCTGATATCAGTCACTACGTTACCAATTTTGGCGGGGCTTATGAAGTGTATGCAATTGCCGGACTGTATGCTTATGGGCTCATTTTTAGAACTCAAAAGGAAAAAACAACTACTGCACTTGCCACCCACGCATATATAACGGCAGGTGTATCATCTACAATTATAAAGTATTTAGCAGGTGAGCAGAGGCCCTATTACACTGATCCGAACTCACTTAGACAAGGTCCTATTTTTCATGGGCCATTTTACCCTTTTACAAAAGGCGGAGATGCCCATGCCTACTCTTCTTTTCCTTCCGGGCATACGACTGCGGCCTTTGCGGCAGCCACCGTCTACGCATTAGAATATAAAAACAAACCTTTAATTCCCATTATTTCATATAGTGCCGCCACCTTAATTGGCCTAAGCAGGATAACAGAAAATAAACACTGGGCGACAGATGTTTTGGTTGGTGCGATGCTTGGATATTTAAGCGGAAAGCAGGTGGTAAACAATTTTCATCGCTACTCAAGATCAAAAAATGGCAAAGGAATTAATCAGTCCATCTCAATCAATTTATACTATCAAAACAGCCAATTTTTGGGAGGGCTGGTTTATAAGTTCTAGGTCAGGGTATATTTATTGTTGTAAAAGAGTTTAGGTCAACACTTCGTTTTTATAAATATTCAGGGTATGCAAAATGGGACTGTCGATACCGGAGAAAAAGTAAAAGGAATTTCAATTAGAGTTTTGGTAGTGCTGACTATTGCTGCCATTTTCCTTTGTGTGCTCTTTTTTCTTGCTCATGAAGTTGTGCTCGAAGATCAGACAAGTTTTGATTTTTCAGTATTTCATTATCTTGATCGTTATCGATCTCCCGGTACAACTAAGGTGCTAACTTTTTTTACTTTCTTCGGCTCTATTAATTTTTTGTTGCCGGCTTATGTTCTCCTTTCTCTCTACTTTATTTTTTTCAAAAGGAACAATATTCGATCCTTTAATATTGCCGCCATCGGCTTGTCCAGCGGCCTGCTTTTATACCTGATAAAAAATATTTTTCAGCGTGACCGTCCTCCCAATCCATTGATTGCAAATGTTAGCGGTTTTAGTTTTCCAAGCGGCCATTCATTTTCATCGTTCACCTTCGTCGGTATCATTATATATCTGCTCTGGCAATCCAAATTCGCGACTGTCTTGAAGTACGCCGGCACAATTGTATTATTGTTTTTTGCTGCCATCATAGCTTTCAGCAGGGTCTATCTCCAGGTGCATTATGCCAGTGATGTCATCGCCGGCTTCTGCCTCAGCTTCGTTTGGCTGGCGCTCTGCATTTTTATCCTGAAAAGAATAAATAGAAAGGGAGACTTTTCGAAGAAAGCAGTTGCCTAGAAAGAACCTGTTGCCCTTAACATGTCAAATTATATCTTCAGTTGACTGTCTTTTATCAAGGCGATTTTCCTAAAAATTTAAAAGTTGTGGCAATAACATCGGTACGCCAATGTTTTTTCGGTCTGATAGTTGAATTACAAAACGCTCTTAAAATATAAAAATTATTATATGAGTTTAGAGAATGGTAATAATGACAAGTTCGAAGCATTGAATGAACTTACAAAAGGAGACTATAAAGCCTTCCTATACGACTGCGATGGTACGTTAGCCGATAATATGAATGACCATAAAGAAACCTATGTAAAAGTAGCTGAAAGCGGAGGTGTAACGATAGATCCATCAATCATCGATGAGCTTGCCGGATACCCCATTCCCAAAGTTGTGGAGGAGATAAATAAAAGATATCAAAGTGAGTTCGATCCTACCAAGTTCGAAGAGTCTAAGTCTGACATGTTCTATAAAGAATTTATTCCGAAAACTAGACCTATAGGGTTTGTAGTAGACCATTTGAAGGCAAATGCAGGAAAACATAAGATAGCTGTTGTATCGGGCAGTTCAGGAAAGATGATAAAAAAAACGTTAGAAATTCTTGGTATTGATTCTTATGTTGATGTCATGGTCTGTGCAGAAGATTATGAAAAGGGAAAGCCAGATCCTGAACCTTTTTTAATTGCAGCAGAAAGATTGGGTGTGGAACCTAAAGCATGCATTGTATTTGAAGACGGAGACCCTGGCGTGCAGGCCGCAACAGCAGCCGGAATGAAATCAATTAGAATTGACCATGTGTAAGTTGAAGAAGGTGCAACCTATGGTTCTGGCACTCCATCTATATAACTGGTTTTTCATAGAATATTGGATAAAACGGGGCAGGATTTCTATCCAGCCCTTTTTTTTATTTTCCAAACTTTATTAAGGTCTATAAAGCCGATTATGTTTCGAATATGGTTACAGAGGAAGGAGCGTAGATTAAGATAAATATGACTTGCTTCTAAAAGACATACACGTGCTTATACCCCATGTTACGAAGAAAATCTTCCATAATTACTTTTGCCTTTGCATCCGCCTTCGGTAGTATATTTTGCTGAATTGCATGATCTATCATTTTTCTTCGCGCTTTTGCTTTTACCAATATCACCTCTTCATTAGTCCATTCACCTTTTTCAACGAATGTTTCAAAATCTGATGGATTCAAAATGGCATCGAGGATTTGAACTTTAGGCAAATAGACTCGAACGGTATCTTTGGTTATCGATACACTACTATCCGTTAGCAAAGACAAGTCACTTCCTGCTAAAACTTTTCCCCGACCAATTAAAACCAATTCCTTGTCTGCCGATGGAAGGATTGGCAAGCGGGTAATGCGGTTAAAATTATTTACAAACGCAGAACCTTTTGTCTTTATGGTTGTGTCTGCTACCACCTCATCAAATGAAGTGTATGTAATGAGTTGACCAATAGATTTAATCTCTTTTATCAGTATTGGCGTCTCGTCAATTACTACAGGTTTTGATTTAAAAATATTTCTCATAGAAGGCACTACAACGTTTGTAAAAAGCCAGTAAGCAACTACAATAACAAGCAATGCAATCAAGGGTCTTGGTAGCTTTCTCATTGCATGGAATTTTGAGGGAAGCTTCCGTTATACTTAATAACTATGTTTTCATATCCAAGCCTTTTCAAGAAGCCGGTAACAAACATCGAGGTATTTATTTTCGCCTGGTTTAGTATTCCCAGCGAGTCAATACTTTTGCGTATATGCTGTTCGGCCTGTGTGGCCAATGCATCCCGGTCCTGGCTTTTAAACTTGTCTCTAAAAACACCGGTCTCTTCATATTCCGTCTTTATACCTTCTGGTGGTATACTCACGCTTATAACCTTTGGTTGCGGCAGTACTACTTCAATATTTTTATCAGTTATTCTAAAACTGTTCTCGTTTATTCCACTCATGTCAATTCCCGCTTTTATATGAGCTTCACAACTCATTAATATTTTTCTGTCCCCCATTTTAAACCACGTTTTATTATCACTTGCCTTTATCACTTTTGTCACTGTATATTCCACGGTTGCCAGGTCACTCATTTCTCTTAATGTCAAAATTCCCGGCTTTTCTTCATCCTTATCTTTTTTGCTGCACGCAATCAAAACGACTAATATTATAAGAATGAGTTTTTGCATATAATTTCCATGGTAGTGATAAATGTTTTTTGTGGTACAGACATCTGTATTTCATAGCATCATCGTTGCGTCGCACTTTTCATCTGTAAATCTTTGAGCAACTTTTTCCGTAGCGCTTGTAAGCTATATCATTTGTAATAACTCACAGCTAGCCAGTATTAATATCTATACATTTTGTCTACAAAGAAAAACTGTGCCGACGTATAGTTTTATAAACATCGGTTGTAAGGGTATGTGTTTTAAAGCATCTTTGCAAAATGAAGAAATACGCTGTTATAGTTGCCGGAGGCTCGGGACAAAGAATGGGAAGTGAGGTACCTAAGCAGTTCCTGTTACTAAAGGGAAAGCCTTTAATTCAATATACCGTTCAAGCATTTTTGCTTGCATATGTCGACATGCAGATCATCCTGGTTTTACCTGTTCAGCAGTTAGCTAACGGAAGGGATATTATTAAAAAAATGAATGCAGAGGAAAGAGTACAAATAATAGCCGGGGGAGCCACAAGATTCGATTCAGTTAAAAACGGCTTGCAATTAGTAACACCCTCGTCGATCGTTTTTGTACAGGATGGTGTTCGATGCCTGGTTTCACAAACCCTCATAAGAAGCTGTTATGAGCAAGCTGTCGACAAGGGAAGCGCAGTGCCTGTAGTAACGGCGACAGATTCAATTCGTATCGACGAAGGGGCTGATCATTATCCTATTGACAGAAATAAAATACGAATTGTACAAACTCCTCAAACCTTTCAGTCGAACGTGTTACTCACAGCTTTCGAACAGGAATACGATACAACATTTACGGATGAAGCTACTGTGGTAGAAGCTGCAGGGAATAAGGTTTTTTTGATTGAAGGAGAATACAATAATTTGAAAATAACCCGTCCAATCGATCTTTTTATTGCAGAAAAGCTGTTAGAAATGAATATTCACCGACCATAGATTTCTTCTTTACATTCGGAACAGAATAAGTTATATTCGCGACTAAACTATTCTGCTGACTATGCCGCCGGTGCAAATAAAGACTCTTGTACTATTTGTTTTATTTTTGGCTCTTCGTTCTAAATCAGAATCACAAACTCTTGAACCTGATTCCACTGCCTCTCCTGATGTAAAAAATGCGCTGGTCGTTTATAACGCAAGTTTAGCGAACCAACTACGACTGTATAACGGTAAAGAATACAAAGAGTATCAATACTCTTTTGAACTTGGCCAACCCTTTTTTTTTCATTCTGACTGGAGCAAAGGAACAGTAATGTATGATGGGGGTTTTTATAAGGACGTTTCCATTTTATATAATATTGTTACTGACCAACTCATCATTCAAAATCATCACAACTTTTCCAAAATTCAACTTATAAAAGACAAAGTTGCCAGCTTCTCATTATTGGGTCACTCGTTTATAAATATTCCCGGGGACAGCCTGCTTTCCACAAACCTCAAACCTGGCTACTATGATATTTTAAGTACAGGTAATATAACCCTGCTGGCAAGGCGCACAAAAAATATTCAGGAGACGGTAAGACAAACTGTTGAACATAAAATTTATGGAAAAGACCATTTTTATGTGAAGAAAAACAACAACTACGTTCCAATTCAAACAAAGAAATCTTTTCTTGAACTTTTTCCCGACAAGAAAAAAGAGATCCAACAATATATCAGAAAGAACAAGCTTCGTTTCAGGAAGGATCAGGAAAATGTGATGTTTAAGGTAGTAGCTTATTACAATCAGCTAACAAAATAATCATGAAGAGTTCGAAATATATTTTACTGCTTTCCCTGGTGCTTGCCTCTTTCTTAGCTGAGGCGCAGAAAGCAAAAACCGAACTCGTAACCGCCACTCTTCGAAGTGCTGACATAGATGAATTTGTCAGGGTTGTTGAGCAACAAACCGATTATAGATTTTATTACAACCGGGCCCAGTTTGATTCATTTGCAGTCACCATAACCGTTAATGCAACGCCGGTGCAGGAATTGCTTAAAACAGTTTTCCTGTACACCGACTTCCAGGCTAGCTTTGATAATGAACGAAATATTTTTTTAACCAAAGGTGTTTCGATAGTAACCACACTTCCTGTGCCTGGCAGTCTGAGCCGAAAGGATTCTCTTAAAAACAATCAATCTTCTTTATCGCAAAATAATGGTAAGCGGTCTGGTAACGCTTCCGCATTTGCAAATGATAAGCTTTACCAGATAGGTGTAAAAACACCAAACGCAAAGGAAACAACAGCAGCTATAACACTGTATGTCACTTCTTCAAAAACGGGTGAAGCGATTCCAGGAAGCTCTATAACTCTAGACGACAAGGGAGAGGTTGCTTCTACTGATAGTAATGGCATGTACAGCCTGGTTGTTTCAAAGGGTCGCCATGTTCTTACTATAACCAGTTTTGGTAAAAAGCAGGCAAAACGACAGTTGATTGTTTACTCAGATGGATCATTACCGGTTGAATTAGAGGATGAGATTAGAGTGCTTGAAGACGTGTTGGTGTCTACTCAGCGCAATGTAAATGTGAACAGGGCACAGATGGGATCAGAAAGATTAAATATCAAATCTATAAAACAGGTGCCTGCAGTTTTTGGAGAAGCAGATGTTTTACGTGTGATACTAACATTGCCCGGAGTGAAATCTGTGGGTGAAGCAAGTACCGGGTTTAATGTACGGGGTGGTGGAACAGATCAAAATCTCATTCTTTTTAATGATGCCACCATTTATAATCCCTCACATTTCTTTGGTTTCTTTTCCGCTTTCAATCCTGAGGTTATTAAAGACATAGAATTATTTAAAAGCAGCATTCCTGCGAAATATGGGGGCCGCTTAGCATCAGTATTGAATATTACCGGCCGTGAAGGAAACAAAACCAAGTATACAGGTACAGCCGGAGTTGGACTTCTTACGAGTCGCATAACGGTAGAAGGACCCATTCAAAAAGATAAGTCTTCGTTTGTGTTAGGAGCAAGGACAACCTATGCTAACTACCTGCTTAAATTATTACCTAAAAATTCAAACTATAGAAACAGCCGCGCCTCTTTTTACGATGTCAATCTTCTCCTAAATCAAAAAATTAATGACAGGAATGACTTGTACTTCACCGGCTATACAAGTAAAGATCAATTTAACCTGAACAACGACACAGTTTATGGATACCAAAACAGATCGTTATCGCTGAAGTGGAAACATACATTTAGCAGCAGGCTTGAAGGAGCTTTCACCGGAGGATATGATGGTTACGAGTACAACAATATGAGCGAGGAAAATAAGATTAACGCTTACAAAATGGCTTTTGACATTAGCCAATTAAATTTTAAAACAGATCTTACCTATACCTTTAATCAAACTCACATAGTTGATTTTGGACTCAGTTCTATTTTATATAAACTGCATCCGGGTTCTTTTGTTCCGGTTGGTAATGAATCGATGGTTACTCCAAAGATAGCCCCGCAGGAGCAAGCACTTGAAAGCGCTGTGTACGTTAGTGATCGGTACGAATTTAATAATAAGTTTTCTGTCAGCGGTGGTATCAGGTATTCTATGTTCAATTACCTGGGAGCACAAAATGTGAACATATATGCTGCTGGTTTCCCTAAAGATGAAAGTACGCTTCTTAACAAGGTACAATACAAGCCGGGGGAAATTATCAAGACTTATCATGGACCTGAAGTACGCTTATCCACGAGGTATTCATTAACAAAAAGCTTCTCGGTTAAAGGAAGTTATAATACGCTAAGGCAGTACATCCACATGCTCTCCAATACAACTGCTATTTCTCCCACTGATATCTGGAAGCTTAGTGATATGAACATCAAGCCACAGTTTGGAGATCAGTTTTCAATAGGCTTTTTCAAAAATTTCGGTGTTGATTCAATTGAAACTTCGGTCGAGGTGTACTATAAGCGTTTACGAAATATCCTGGATTATAAGAGCGGGGCTCAGTTAGTTTTAAATCATCATATTGAAACAGATGTGTACAATGCAAAGGGTAAAGCTTATGGTATCGAGTTGATGGTTAAGAAAAGAACAGGTAAGCTAAATGGCTGGATGAGTTACACTTTTTCAAGAACCCTCTTACAAATGAACGATCCAAATATTGGTTCGATCGTTAATCGTGGTGAATTTTATCCTTCAAACTACGACAAACCACATGATGCTACAGTAGTTGGCAATTACGCAGTGAACCACCGATTTAGTGTCTCATTAAATCTAACCTATAGCACAGGCAGACCCATTACTTTACCTATTGGCAGGTTTTATTACGCCGGCTCACAAAGAGCACTGTACTCTGACAGAAACGCCAATCGCATTCCCAATTATTTCAGAACTGACCTTTCAATGAATATTGAAGGAAATCATAAGATACACCAGTTAGCCCACAACTCGTGGACGATTGGTGTATATAACCTTACAGGAAGAAAAAACCCTTATTCAGTTTATTACACTTCAGAAAATGGAATAGTGAATGGTTACAAGCTTTCTATTTTCGGTAGCGCTATTCCCTTTATTAATTACAATATAAGATTTTAGTATGCGAAGTATAAGGATCATAATTACGATAATGGTAGTACTGGCATGGTCCGGCTGCAAAGAACGCTTTGATGCCAGGCTCAGTCCTTCTCAGACCAATTTCCTTGTGGTAGAAGGTGTAATTAACGCGAGCGGGATTACGACTATCAATCTAAGCCGAACCGTCCCCTTATCGGATTCTTCAAGAATAAAACGTGAATTAAATGCACAGGTAACCATAGCAGGTCAGGACAATTCTGTGTTCCCTGTAAGAGCGAAAGGAAACGGAGTTTATGCAAGTGATGCGCTCAACTTAAATGCAAATCAGAAATATCGTCTTCAAATAAAAACTTCATCGGGGGGCGATTACTTATCAGAATATCTGGCAGTAAAACAAACGCCTCCAATTGACAGCGTTTCATGGAAACAGAAAAACCTGGGGGTAGATATATCGGTGAACACGCACGACAACAGGAACAGCACCAGGTATTATAAATGGGAGTACCAGGAAACATGGGAGATTCATTCAGCGTACCTTAATAGCTACCAATATGCAAATGGCGTAGTAACACTCAGACCATTTGGAGAGAGTACTAAGCTTTATTACTGTTGGCTTTACCAAAACTCCAATAGCATTCTTGTTGGCACTTCAGCCCATCTTGCCAATGATGTAATTAGTTTTGCCCCGCTTCAACAAATCCCTTTGATCTCAGAGAAACTAAAAGTGCGATATAGCATCCTGGTACAGCAATATGCAATTGATGAAAAAGCGTATAATTTTTATAAAATGATGAAGAGCAATACAGAGACGCTCGGTTCTATATTCGATCCACAGCCGTCAGAAGTAACGGGCAATATCTTCAGCGTGAATAATCCAAAAGAAAAGGTCGTGGGCTTTGTTTCAGTTGCTACTATGGAACAAAAACGAATATTCATTGAAAATAGCCAATTATCCGGTGTCTTCTACCGCGATTTCTGCGAAAGCACGCTGGTACCTAATAATCGAGACAGCATCAAGTACTATTACGAATATGCAGGCCTTTTACCTTATGCAGCGGAGCAAACAGGCTTCACCATCGTCGGCTATCATTCTAGTATCCCAACTTGCGTTGATTGCAGACTTAGAGGCAGCAACGTTAAACCCTCTTATTGGTAATACTAACAAATATGTTGAAACTCATTTATTCGAATAATTCATCAAAAGCGCTATTTTTCTTCAACCTGTTGTTTGTGTCGTTATCCGTCGCGGGGCAATCAGAGAGAATTGAAAATGTCAGCAAGAAATTTAGCAGTTACAATGAACAAACACTCCAGGAGAAAATTTTCATTCATACAGATCGAAGCTCATATGTAGCCGGCGAAATAATATGGTTTAAAGTTTATTGTACAGATACTAAAACCAGCCTGCTTTCATCCACGAGTAAAGTCGCTTACGTCGAGGTGCTTGATAAAGATCAACAACCTGTACTGCAGGGAAAAATTGCACTGAAAGACGGAACGGGAAGTGGTTCGTTCGCCATACCCGTAAGTATTCATTCGGGTAATTTCTTGTTGCGCTCATATACTAACTGGATGAAAAATTTCGATCCGGAATATTATTTTCATCAAAACCTCACCATCATCAATACGGTAAGAGCTGAAGTGGCTACATCTGAAAAAGCCACAACAACTTATGACATCCAGTTTTTTCCTGAAGGTGGCAACCTGGTAAATGGATTAAAGAGTAAAGTTGCGTTCCGGGTTACCGACAATTCAGGTAAAGGAATTGATTTTAACGGAGCGTTGGTGGATGAGAGCAATGATACGCTTGTTCGCTTTCGCCCCGGAAAATTTGGTATTGGCAATTTCAGTTTTACCCCTCAAAAAGGCAAACAATACAAGGCTTCTATAACGACCAAAAATGGAAATGCTGTTGCGGGCAACCTTCCAATTTCACTCAATAATGGTTTCGTCATCAACCTGGCAGATGCAACTGCAGAAGCTTCGATGAAAGTAAATATTCGGACGACAACTAGTGACAGGTCGGCTTTGCTTGTGGTGAATAACAATAAAAAAATTACAACCTCCCACGTTTTAAATTTCGAAAACGGAAATGCCGAACTTCAAATTGATAAAAGCAGCTTGGAAGACGGCATCTCGACCATCACTGTCTTCAATGAAAACAATCAACCAGTTGCTGAAAGGCTTTACTTTAAAAAACCTCTGCAACAGAAATTAGTAATAGGTAGCAATGCAGATCACGCACAATATGGCACACGTAAGAAAGTCACGTTAAATGTTGTTGCTGAAGATGAAGCTGCTAGTCCGCAGTCTTCAGATCTGTCAATGGCAGTATATCTTTTAGACTCCCTGCCACTGTATAACCACGATATCTATAACTATTTTTGGTTGTCTTCAGAATTAAAAGGTGTTATTGAATCTCCCTCTTATTACTTAGACAACACCAATTCGCAGGTAAATGAAGCCATTGACAATTTACTGCTAACTCATGGATGGCGCCGCTTCAAATGGGAAGATGTACTGGAAAGTAAGAAACCGGCATTTAAATTCCTTCCCGAGTATGAAGGTCATCTTGTAAGTGGAAGAATGATAAACAAATTAACTGAAAAACCAGGCGCAAATATTCTCGGGTTTCTTTCAGTTCCGGGTCCGCTATTTCACCTGTACGCTGCGAAGAGCGCTTCAGATGGAAGTCTGCTTTTTAATACCAGAGACGTTTACGGATCGAGGTTGATTGTTGCTCAATCTAAAAATCCAGACACTACTTCTGCTTTTCGATTAGACATTTTGAGCCCTTTTTCAGAAAGTTATTCAACCTATAAGATCCCATCCTTTACTGCTTTTCAAACGGTTCCTCCTACCCTACTAAAAAGAAGTATAAACATGCAGGTGCACAATGTTTATTCTGGTGAAAAATTAAATTCATTTCAAGCGCCAAAGACAGATACCCTTAACTTTTACGGAAAGCCTTTAGTGAAATATATGCTTGATGACTATGTTCGCTTCCCGACTATGGAAGAGGTGCTTCGGGAGTATGTTAGAGAAATAAACGTTAGGAACAGGAAGGGTAACTTCTTCCTGACCAATATGACTAAAGATATAAATGGCCTGGCTATTATAAAAGAACCAGTGATATTGCTTGACGGAGTTCCTCAATTTGACAATGGAAATAAAATCACCCACTATGATCCATTGAAGGTTCAGAAACTCGAAATGACCGAAGAGCGATATTTTCTGGGACCTGCTGTTTTTGATGGCATTGCAAGCTTTTCAACCTATAACGGAGACCTTGAAGGGTTTCGATTAGATACTGCAAATACTGTAATGGATTATGATGCGCTGCAAATGAAGAGAGAATTTTATTCACCTGTTTATCAAACTCCACAAGAGCTTTCAAGTAGAATGCCTGATTTCAGAACGCTCCTGTACTGGTCGCCAGACATCAAAACAGATAATACCGGCAAAAGAGAAATAACCTTTTACACCTCTGATCTTGCCGGAAAATATGCAGTAGTGCTGCAGGGGATTTCAAAGCAGGGAAAAGTTGGGTCGAAAGTTTTTACGATTGATGTAACGAAATAAGGAAAGCACTCAAAAAAGGTTTCATTTTTTGAAAACCTTCAACGGCCAGGGAAGCAAATTGAACTTTAATTTGAAATAAAGGTGATTTACGGCTCCAAAACTTTCATAGAAAGTTTTAACCCCGGGCAAGTCAGATCCTTCGAAGTCGAGTAATAAACCTTTACCTGCAAATTCCTCTATAATCGCATTCATCAAAAAGCGATTAGCTTCGGTTTTTCTTCCTGCAGCAGTAGTTGTATTCATTAAATTATACAACCTCTTACCATCAGATAACAATAATGCTGAAGCTATTGCCGAGTTGCTATTATCTACTACTATTTCTCTGCAAACCAACCTGTCATGTTTAAAAGCATAACTACAGATCTTAGAGAAATTAAAATAGTCCTTTTCCTTTACATGCTCTACCCGGTTTCCGTAGTGTTCACGGTATAAATCGATTAACTTCTTGTAGTCATCAGTAGCCCGATAAAAATGATTAAACCGTTTTCCTCTTTTTAGATTTTTAATTAAAACATTATGGTAATTTTTAGCAATGCTTTCATAGCTCGCTGAAAGATCAAGAACAAAGTTGTTTGCAGTGAAAATCTTCAAAGGAAGACCTGCCACGGCATTGCCTGAACTATTGTTCCAATTCACTTCGCAAAAACAGTATAGCTGTTGCAAACGGGAAATGATTTCTTTATAAGGAACATTTACGCCACGTTTTGCAAAAATCCCTAATTGCTGGGTAAACGGAGGTTGATACAAATATGAGATGCCATATTTTCTCTTATTTGTCAGCGGCAAAAGCCAGTCATAGTTACCTCCTACTAAAGCATTCCACCCCTCGGCCATATTATCCAGATAAAATGACCTCGCATAAATTAATCCATCGGGAGAACCGTCAACAGTTTCATCCCAAAGAACTTTATCTATTTCCTTGTGCCTTAAAAATTGTATGACTGTTGACCCTGCCATTATTAATCTGCAATATCGGAAAATAGAAGGGCATTAATTCTTTGATGATTTAGGGCAAACTCAAATAGACAATTTGATAACAGAAAAGGGAAAAAACATAAAAGGGAGATGCTTTGCATCTCCCTTTTAAATTATTTTGCTTATTCTTTTCTACGCCTCAACTTTCTTCTCCTTTTAGGGCCGGGCTTACGCGTTTACTTCTTCGCCTGTTTCTACCATCTTAGCAGCTGGTATAACATGCTCTTTGGTCACCTTTACTTTTCCCCTGTTTGCACGCGCAACACGCGAATAAATAGAGATGTTTTTGTCAAATAAGAAACGGAAAAGTAAGCCGGTGTATGATGTATGATAACCGAGTGTATCGTAATAAGAGTTTGCTATCTTTTTCACTTTAGGCAATCTGTTCCAGGCTACCGAAGGAAAGTCATGATGTTCGTTGTGGTAACCCACATTCAGGTTAACTGTGTTTAAAACACCATAATAGCTTTTCGTTTCCTGGTCGCCATGAGTAAGGTAATGCTCCTGTACCCATCTTGCACCAAGCGGATGTAATCCAACTGAGAAGAAGAAACCAGCAACAAGATAAACTACACTGTGAGCGCCAAGAAAATAAACTACAGCAGCCATAAAGCTAAACTGTACTATCCAGTTGATGACTGTCCATTTGTCCCAGATATTAATTTCTTTCAACCTCATAGGCCTTAGCAACTGGAAGAGAGGGTAAAACAACAACCAGATTGCTTTTCCAATTCTTGAGTTGTCTATCAGCCTTGCTTCCCATTGAAATGGCATATCAGCGTCCAGTTCCTCAACCCCCTGAAATGAATGATGCTTTATATGATACTTTTGAAAAGAAACAGAACTTGGAAAAACAAGCGGAAGGTTGGCCAAAATACCAGACCAGGTATTCGCAACCCTCTTTTTGAAAAGCAGGTTATGCGCACACTCATGAATGCAAACAAAAAGAGTATGACAGGCAAATGCACCTACCAGGTAAGCTGCTCCAAACACCAACCACCACGACGCATCTTTTAATAACACAGCCAGTGTAATTTGAACGGCCACACATAGCATGATGACAAAAATAGTGTACGGATTTCTGCCAATTAACTGGCGGATCTCTGGATGTTTTGTAATAATTTCCTTTGTCCGCTGTTTGTGTGGTTCACTTTCATCAGACCACTTGAAGTTTTTTTCCAAGACTGCTAGGTATTTGTGTTATGAAATCGGATACAATTTAGGCTGATATTGTTATTCAACGCACAGCTTATGTATTTTTTAAGGTATTTGAAAGGTTAAATCGGGGGGACCATCAACAAGTTAAAAGCATCTCCATCACATTAAAATCTTACCTTTTTTCCGATGCTTTCTATCGCCAACGTTTTAATTTACAGCAGACATTTGCTCAACTAATTCATGTGTATTCTTATTTGCAAGCTGTCCACATGCTGCATCAATATCTTTACCGCGGCTTCTGCGTAGTCTTGCGTTGACACGGGCCTTCGACAAATGGTTCATAAATTTCTCAACCGTTTCTTCATCAGGCTTTAAAAACTTAGCAGCATCAATGGGGTTGTATTCGATAATGTTCACGAGGTCTGCAGGTCCCTGTCTGTATATTTTTATCAGTTCATCAGCATCCTTCAAACTGTCATTAAAGTTCTGGAAAAGGATGTATTCAAAAGTGATCTCATTTCCGGTTTGCTTATAAAAATAGTTCAAAGCCTCAATTAAGGCCTTAATGTTATTGCTTTCATTGATCGGCATAATCTCGTTACGCTTCACATCATTTGCAGCATGCAAGCTTAGGGCAAGGTTAAAACGCACTTTATCATCACCCAGTTGCTTTATCATTTTTGCAACACCCGCTGTTGAAACTGTTATACGCCTCGGGCTCATTCCCAATCCTTCAGGCGATGTAATCTTTTCAATTGCTTTCAATACGTTCTTATAGTTGAGCAAGGGCTCACCCATGCCCATGAAAACGATGTTGCTTAGCTTTTTATTGTAAACCTTATTCGCCTGCTGATTGATCAAAACAACCTCATCATAAATCTCATCGAAGTCAAGATTACGTTTGCGCTCCATATAGCCAGTTGCGCAAAACTTACAGCTAAGGCTGCAACCAATTTGTGAAGAAACGCAAGCGGTCTGCCTTTCGTCTGCCGGAATTAAAACCCCTTCCACCATGTGGCCTTCCACTGTTTTGAAACGGCTTTTTACAGTTCCGTCGGCGCTATATTGTGTAGTTTCTACCTTTAGTGCAGGTAGTGTGAAGTGTTCGTTTAGCTTAGCCCTTAATTCTTTACTCAAATTCGTCATCGCCTCAAAACTGTGTGCCTGTTTTAGCCAAAGCCATTCGTACACCTGTTTTGCCCTGAATTTCTTTTCGCCTATTTGTTCAAAATAATTCACCAATTCATCAAAACTTAAATGGCGAATATTTTTTTGTGATTTCATGGCTGCAAAGGTAAGCAAACACCAATTCTTAAGAGGAATTGTAATATGTAAAGTTTTCTGAAATCGTGTGGTTGAATTAGAAGTTATTCATTTAAAAGCATCTTTGGGGACCAGCTATTGAATAAATATTAAACATCGTTGTGTCACTCACTTGTACTTTTTGATTCTACATTCCGCTTTCGGGCACGATGAATTTGCATACCCTTTGTATATCAATAAAAGAGGCGGATAAACATCCGCCCCTTCTCTCAAATTCAATTATTTGTTATCACGATATCTTCCGTCACGCTCATATTTTTTGTAATCGCGTTCTTTTTCATACCCATCGTTATCCCGACGCCTGTTATCATAACGATCATCTCTTCTTCGGTAATCGCGATCATTCGGCCTTGTTGATCTTGAACCATACACTCTACTTTGACTGGAAGGCATGTTTCTCGCAGTACCAACTACCCGTCCGTTTCTGTCTATAACCCGGCCATCACGGGTAACAATAAGATCATCATTTCGCCCGCTTTGTGAAGGATATCTTTGATTCGGATACTGGTCGCCGGGATAAGGATACTGGCGAGAGTCGGGATATGTTGTTGAAGTAGGGTAAGAATTGCTGCCGCAACTTACCATCATAGTGGTGGCGGCAATAAGTAACAATAGGGGGATTTTCATATCTATTTTTTGCATCCCTAAATCCAATACAGTACCAGAAAAGACCGGTTTAACTCCTCCTTCTGTTAATTGCAATTCCACTGCAAATAATTATCAAAATCTTTTCTTAATTCCTAAAAATCAGCATCAATTAATTCGCTTTGAGACAACGTTTTCTGTTCACCCCTCTTTAAATCTTTAACCACGCAGGTTCCTTCCTGCAATTCCTTGCTTCCTATAATGACTGCGTAAGCAATTCCTTTCTTATCAGCATATTTAAACTGCTTGTCAAACTTTGCATTTTCATGAAAAATTTCTGCAGCAACTCCTTTTTCACGTAACTGTTGCATTAGTCCAAAAGCAGTTTTGCTTTCAGCATCACCAAGATTAAAGAATAAGATTTTAGTTCCTGCCTGTACGGTTTCAGGAAATAGTTTCAGTTCTTCCATTACGTCATAGATCCTGTCAACTCCGAAACTGATCCCAACTCCCGGCACGTTCGGAACACCAAACAATCCTGTTAAGTCATCGTATCTTCCGCCGCCACCAATGCTTCCCATTTGTACGCCTTTGGCTTTTATCTCAAAAATAATTCCCGTGTAGTAGTTCAGTCCCCGCGCAAGAGTAAAGTCAGTTGACAGTTGATTGGTGACAGATGACGGTAGGAAATCAATTATAAATTCGATTTCTTCGATTCCTTTTTTGCCGGTCTCTATATCACCAATCAGGTTTTTTAACGCAAGAATCTTCTCTTCGTTGGAACCACTTATTAAGAGATAATTTTCAATTTTTAAAATTTGTTCGTCATTTAAACCTCTTTGAGAAAGTTCCTCTTTCACTTTCTCCATTCCAATCTTATCTAACTTATCTATCGCAATGGTTATATCCATCATCTTATCTGCGCCACCACACAATTCCGCTAACGCTGCCAAAATTTTCCGACTGTTTATCCTAATCTCTACATCAATTCCTAATTTTTTGAAAACGGTACTATAAATGCTTGTAAGCTCAGCTTCATTCAATAAACTATTGCTGCCTACCACATCAGCATCACACTGATAAAACTCGCGGTATCTTCCTTTTTGCGGCCGGTCCGCACGCCACACAGGTTGAATTTGATATCGCTTAAAGGGCAGAGTAAGTTGGCCAAAATTCATAGCCACATACCTGGCAAAGGGAATGGTTAAATCATAACGAAGCGCTCTTTCTGTAAGCCCCTTGATATTTTTACCTTCCAGCACTTTTTCAAAATCCTGTTTTGCCTGTGCATGCTTCGCAGGATTATCGAGACCATTATTTAAAATCTTAAAAATTAATTTATCACCTTCTTCGCCATATTTTCCCATCAGCGTTTCCAGGTTTTCCATTGCCGGTGTTTCAAGAGGCTGAAACCCGTACAATTCAAAAACACTACGAATTGTATTAAAAATGTAATTGCGTTTACGAACTACTTCAGCTGAAAAATCTCTTGTGCCTTGGGGTAGTGTTGCTTTCATGTGACCGTATTCTGTTGCTGACTGTTTGCCGGTAGTTTCAAGCTACAAGCTTTTACAGGTAATATTATTGTTAGAAAATTGAAATTAGATGGAGTGCATCGTCGGAGCATACTTCCTGATGATGGCATCACATGCCTTGTCGAGTATTTCATAAACTTTATGAAACCCATCTTCCCCGCCATACCAGGGATCAGGAATAATTCGGTCTTCTCCCGGGTATAGCTCGTTTAAGATTAGATCGACTTTGCCCGAGTCGAAATAGTTGCCGCTGATTCTTTTTACGTCCAAATAATTCTCATCATCCATCACGTAGATCTTGTCAAAATTCTTCATGTCCTCTTTAGTAAAATACCGGCATTTCTGCTGCGAAATATCCAGGTCGAATTGCTTAGCGATCTTTTGGGAAAATTTATGTGGGGCACAACCTTCATTTCGACCCAACGTTCCGGCACTGTCTATTACCCAATCAAGCCCGGTCTTTTCCACTTTACTCCTCAAAATCCCTTCGGCCAGGGGACTTCTGCAAATGTTACCAAGACAGACCATTAAAATCTTCATGGCGCAAAGATAGTTAATAGTGATTTTAGCACGCGACCCGGAAGATCTTTTAGGGAAGGCAGTCTTTTTTATAGTTTTTAAAGAAACCCGGAAATGATTTAGAAAACTTCATTTTGCGGAAGCATTAGCTTGAACTTGGAGATGACGTTGAAGCAAATGCTAGTCTGGCTAAAAGGAGAAATCGCGGTAATAGAAGGAGAAATCGATGAAGAATATCTAAGAGTCGCTAAAGCTGAGGAAATTTTAGACGCAATAATTGTTCAACAATGATAAAGCGGTGTGATTGAAAAGCTCCTGAAAAAGATAAAATTTTCCAGCTGCCTCGATGGTTCATAAAACGGAGTGAGACCAAATATCTCCACGTTAGATTTCAATAGCTTCAAAGTTTCTTGCTGTTGTTTTCACGACCCTTGGGTATTTTCTTACAACAACTACTTTCTTCCTGCTTTTAGCAAAAGGCAAAGCACAAAGCGTGATGATACAACTAAGTATAGGTAACGAACCGATTGGTGTAAAGGGAATTGTTGGAGTGCTAATCAGAGTAATCATTACCATAGCACCAAGTACCACAGTATACCTTTCGCCTTCGAGAAAACGCTTAATTCTTTGTAATAACAATGCTGCACTATATATAAGAGCGGCTGGCATTAGTACTAATGAATAAAAGCGAAAATCATATTTAAAAGTTCCTTTCGCAATGTTGTCGATAGCACTGACATTTATTTGACCGATATGAAAACACATATGAACAAAGATTGCTGCAGGACCAAAAAACATGAAGAAAGCGCCAATTGGTCTTAAAACATTTGCGGATCTGCGCACTGAAATGACAGACATCACGATAGCAACAAAAATGGAAGAAATTAATGCAATTATATCAATTTGTCTCATAGCAGTTATTTGGTGCAAAACTAACCTGAACTACAAACGGTGACAATCACATAAGCATGTGAAAAAAACTTAGCGGGCCAAATACTTCGACAGATATGGTATATAGAATCTTTTTGGGCTGCACGACCACGATACCGGGTAAAGTGAGTGATGATGATAAAATTTTAAAAAGTAAGTATGTGAAAAACAGTATAAATTATCGCGATCATTACTTATGTAGCAACTATAGCTCAAGCATAAAAAACCCAACTACAAAAGTAGTTGGGTAAGATAAATTCAATCTGAAGTGATTATGTATTACTACAGTTTTCCGGGATTATTTTTTTATAACTAAAGCAGACCCTGATCCTGTCGAAACTCTTATTTCGCCCGCAGACAATGTTCCCCTACTTGAGCCAAATGCAGCACTTCCCAGGTTTTGTAAGTTACCCGCAGCCTGCCCAATTAGGTTTGACACATCCTTTGCGGTAAGGTTACCGCCAGCCTGCCCTATAAGATTAGCGCCGCCTGATGCAACCACATTAGCGCCGCCAGATGCAACCACATTTGCCCCGCCCGCTGCAACAACATTAGCTCCACCGGCTGCAACAACGTTGGCTCCACCTGCAGCAACAACATTCGCGCCATCTGCACTAATTAAATTCACCGTCACTGCTTTTTTATTTTCGGTAAAAATTGCCAGCGTTTGCCCTTTCCCTGTTACTGTAATAATACCAAGACCACTGCCGCTTAGCGTCGATTGAAACCTTGAAATATACGTTTTCAACTCATTGTAATTATTCCACGAACCGTTGTTGTAATTTTTAATATTCAGCTCCCATTTATTAGGTGTACGTGTATATAATTCGCAATACGCCTGAAAAATCCAATTGTCCCCAAACCTGTTATAACCTGCAATGTACCTGACTAATTCGCAATAGCTTCTCCATGAGCCATTGTTGTAGTTTTTAATATTGCACTCCGATGAAGAGGGTGCTCTACCGAACAATTCTTTATACCCGGAAACTATCCACGGGTCGCATTGTGCAAAGGATTTAGTTGAAAAGGAGGTTAATAGAACTGTAAACAGAAGAATAGTAAATTTTTTCATGATGTTTTTCCTACAGGGTTTTTGGTTAACAATACGGGAAATTAACGACATTTCTTATTCAAAAAACAAACTAATCAAAATTGATTATAGCAGCGCTGTAGGCGAAAGTAAAAGTGAGTGACACAACTATGATGAGGCAAGAACAAATGCTTGCATCACAAAAAATCAAACCCATTCATAACTCATAATTCATAAATTACCTTTGGAGAAGTATAGAACGCAGATTATAATGATCTTTAAGACTAACGCAAAAAAAATCTTAACCGATCGTAACACTCATAATGATCTGCGTTCCATCAAACGAACTCAAACCCAAAAACTCAAAACGAACATGACCATAAACGCTGACAGACTCCAATCCCACTTCGAACAAATGAGTGAAATAGGCAAGCTCGGTGAAACCGGTACCTGCCGCCCTACGATGACTCCAACCGAAAAGCAAGCCTTCGAACTTGCTTCTTTGTGGATGCAGGAAGCGGGAATGACCACACGAATAGACAACTTTGGAAACCTGATTGGAAGGCTGGAAGGAACGAAACCGAAACTGCCTATACTAATGATGGGCTCCCACCTGGACAGCCAGCCCTACGGCGGACGCTTTGATGGTGTTGCCGGAGTTCTATGCGCCATTGAAGCCGCAACAGCACTTACCGAACAAGGTATAAAACCTGAACGAAGCATAGAAGTTGTTTCGTTTGCCGACGAAGAAGGATGGCGGTTCAACAAAGGACTGTTTGGAAGCCGTGGCATTCTTGGCCGACTCGAAGAAGGCGAACTCGACAGGACTGATAAAGATGGCATCACACGCCGGCAGGCACTGATCGACTTTGGCTGCGACCCAAACAAATTCAGTGAAAGCGAATATGCTGCGGGCAGTATTCATTGTTTCCTCGAACTGCATATAGAGCAAGGTCCCGTGCTTGATCTTGCCAATAAGCCCATTGGTGTTGTTTCGGGTATCTCGGGCCCTTTATGGCTGACGGTAAAGCTCAAAGGCATGGCAGGTCATGCCGGCTCGGTGCCAATGCCCATTAGGCAGGATGCCCTCGTTGGAGCTGCTGAAATTATTGTTGCTCTACGACAGATTGCTACCCAAATACCTGGCGCTCCCACTGTTGGCACGGTAGGCACTATCAATGTTTTTCCCTCCAGCCGCAACATCATTGCCGAAGAAGCAACTTTTACCGTTGACCTTAGAGATATTGACTTAAACCGTCGCAACCGTTACGAAGCACAGCTGCGTGAGCAGATAGAAGGTATTTGCAGTAAACACAATCTTACTTATTCTATCACTGAAGACTGGAATAGCGAACCCCGATATTGTGCCAATTGGCTGAAACAGATCGTACACAAACAATGCAGCAATCTTAACCTCAATGCCCCGGAGCTGATGAGCGGTCCTTTTCACGATGCGATGGCTTTGAGCTATGCCGCAGACTATGCAATGATCTTTGTAAGATGTAAAGATGGAATTAGCCATAACCCGTTAGAATTTGCTTCTTACGAAGATTTAGCGTTGGGTGCTGAAGTGTTGTATGGGACGGTGTTGGAAGTGTTGGGGGAGTAGTTATAACTTCTTTGTCATTGCAAGGAGGAACGACGAAGTAATCTGCTGATTGGATTAAGACAGGTTAAATATATATGGGGATTTTTGGTACCAGAATTCTTATTTCATAGCCATCATCGTTGCGTCGCACTCTTGTACATTTTGTATTCTATTAATCCGCCTCCGACATTTAAAAACCAATTGCAACATTAAAAAACAAAAGTTCACAAAATGTGAACTTTCAAAAAAACTAGTTTGTAAATTGCATGAGAGTTCACCTGATCAGGAAAGAGACTATAGCCAATTATACAAGGGTTAATGCGCAAAGCAAAACACTTTCAGCATTTGGCTTACTGCAATCAAATTTACTGATTGGAATATCCCTGAAGATATCAAGGAAACGTTTAGCGCAGCTGATATATTAGGTGAAGGAAGTAACAGGGTGATCTTTAACATCGGAGGAAACAACTATAGAATGCTTTGTAAATATGCCTTCGGAGAAAAATCGCGTTCACCTGTTTATTCTTTGGATAGGAACCCATGCCGAATATGACAAGCTTTGTAAAAAAAGGTGAACAGTACACCATAAATATGTATTGAAAATGGAAGCTTTAAAGTACAGTATAATAAAAAGTAAAAAGCAGTATGCCGCCTATTGTAAGTCTCTTGAAGAGCTTGCTACAAGTAACAATAAATCAAAGGCTGTTAAAGATGAAATTGAGTTGCTGACTTTGCTCATTGAAAAATGGGACAATGAGCACAATAGATTTGAAGACGTGGAC
>JAOQAJ010000175.1 GCA_025963675.1 Segetibacter sp. | reverse complement strand
CTGCTTCTAGCGGTATTGCTTTCTCAGGTCGTCTAAATCCCGGCTTTAGCAAGAAAATTAATGCTGCAATGTTCAACGGATTTCTAAAAGTAGCAGGACTTGAATTGTTCGGAACTGTCGAAACAGCGAAAGGCCGTACCAAAACAGAGACTGCAGACAGAAAAGCAACTCAACTGGCAGGTGATGTGGTGTACAGATTTGGAAACGCAGAAAATCTATTTGCGGGCGTTCGTTACAATACTGTAAAGGCTCAGTTAGCAGGGATAGCAAATGATGTAAAAGTTAATCGTTTCGCTCTTGCCGGTGGCTGGTTCGTAACCAGGAACGTACTGATGAAAGGAGAATACGTAGTTCAAAAATACAATGATTTTCCTGCGGCAGATTATAGAAACGGAGGAAAATTTAACGGATTTGTGATCGAAGCTGTTGTTGGTTTTTAAGCCTCAATTACCGATATAAAAACTGGAAAAAGTAAAGGTGAAAGCCTTTACTTTTTTTGTTCTTTGCCAGTAAGTCTTTTTGCGCGGCTTAATGTCCTATTTACTTCAAAAAAATTGATTTTTTAATTTAGATTGTCGGGAACGGCAATTGCTCTGTTGGTGAAAACGTTAATAATAATCTATAGCTATGCTAACCCGGCTTAGCAAGAAGATATGCAAAGAGTTTAAATCGACTTATCTACCGAGAGAGACCAACAGGAAGTTATCTTTAAGGACTTTAAATACTTAAAGCAGTGCTTAGTACAGGTCCTGACTTTGTAAATATTTTAAAATCCCGGTTATCGGATTAGACGAAGGGGCAGGTATTTGATGCGATAGCAAAAGAAAAAATTTCCAGATTTTACAACCTCTTTTTTACGCCTTTTAGTTAGCAGGAAAAGAAAACTTTTTCTCCCTCAAATAGTAAAAAAAGCCTGGCTGAACATTGAATTAGAATGTGTAGTAAACCAGGAATGAATTCGCCTGTTGATGCTTAAAACCCGATAATAATATTTTGGATAAAAGCATATCGAGGCTTACCGGAAATAAAAAAGCAGTTTAATTACGGATAATTTCAATTAAAATGCAGGTAATCTTCGAAAGAAATGTTGTAAGAACCTGAGAAGAAATATAGCTTACTATTGGCGATGGTAAAACTTATATCATTTACAACAGGCTTATGGATGTTAGCATGCAAATAAAGGTTGCCAAAAAATATGCATTTTAATTTTACAAATAAAGGGGTGCAGGGTGGTATGTATTTTAAACGTTTATAGAAACATTAGCATGATTGGTATTGCCGTCAGGCACTTCTATTCCGACAGACACCGGAGCATAAGAAACGTGTTATTTTATATGTTCATTATGTCTTTTTCATCCGGCTTCCAGGTAAACAAACCGAATGTAACAAAGTGGGTCATTACCCACGGCTCCTCACTAAAGGTTGATGGCAGTACAAACGTCAACAAGTTTAGTTGTGCAATTCTCAACTATAGCAAGCCTGATACGATTTCAGTAAAAAGAAGTAGCAATCAACCGGTAGAGTTGCATGGAAATATACAATTAGACGTTCAAAACTTTGATTGCCGCAACCCGGTAATGACGGCTGATTTACGAAAAACCTTAAAGGCAAAAGAGTTTCCCAAATTAATAGTCAGGTTTCTTTCTATGTCTAAATATCCGGATTCTAACAAAGGGCAGGAGACAACCAAAGGGACGGTTGCCATAGAGTTGGCAGGTGTATCAAAGGGATTTGAGGTTGATTATAAAGTTGTTTCTGCCGAAGGCGATTACTTAAATTTTGAAGGATCCAGAAAAGTTACCTTCTCTGATTTTAACCTTACTCCGCCAAGAAAATTGGGAGGGATGATACGCACCAACAATGAATTAAGTGTAGTATTTAACCTAAAAATGAGAGTGATTAATTAGGTGAAACATAAAAGCCTTTTGTCTATTTGTACTGCTACGGATTAATTTTCGCAAAAATAATTCCTGCAATTACTGCCTGGAACAAGCCGTAGAAAAACCAGCTGGCTACCATTACAATGGTTATATCAAGTGAGCTAAAAGTAATCCACATAACAGGTAACAAAGCAACAATTGCATACACCAAACCGAACTCCAACCCCCGTAATAAAAAGGGACCTTTAAACAGGGTTTTAAACCTTTCCCAAAACCAGGATAAAGCAAAGCTGATAATAAAAGCGTGCAGGTAAAATAAAACATCCCGGCTTCCGTCTGAATTAAACAACGGATTATTATACATTACAAAAAGCTCAGGAATAAATTTAATCGTAAGGAATAATCCTCCGTAGCTGACTATAAATAAAATTATTCCAGCTATCAATCCTGTTTTAAAAACTTTTTTCATATACAATTAATAATTTAAAGATAAGCAACCGGCTACAGTTCTAAAGTCTCATTCCAATTTCCCTAAATCTTATCTCTAGAAATAAAATTCCGCGGCATTAATGTTGATATTATTTTTTATTGATTATTGGTAATAGTAATTATTAAAACATGAAAAGCTATAAATTTTCAACCGCCTTTGTCACTTTATATCTTATTGTCTACACTATTCTGCTACGGCTGGAAGTATCGATAAGTATTTCACTATTCATGTTTTC
>JAOQAJ010000171.1 GCA_025963675.1 Segetibacter sp. | reverse complement strand
CTCTCACCTTTTCGACGTTGTCACTAAAGCTTGCCATACCCATAAGACCGTCGATGTAAACGTTGGAGAAGTCTGAAGGAGAATGTTGCAAGGTGCTAACTATTTCATCCAGTTCACTTTCATCGAGACCAAACTTTGTTTCTTCCTGAGCAATATGTACCTGCAACAAACAATGAATTACTTTTTGTGATTTTTTAGCCTGTTTATTTATTTCGGTTAATAGTCTTAGGCTATCCACTCCCTGTATTAAGTGCACAAACGGAACAATGTGTTTTACTTTATTGCTTTGTAAATGACCGATAAAATGCCATTTGATAGCTTTCGGTAGTAAGGCTTGTTTTTCGACCAGCTCCTGCACATAGTTTTCTCCAAAATCGCGCTGACCTAAATCGTACAACTTTTTTATGTCTGCAACAGATTGAATTTTGCTGACTGCAATTAGCTGAACTCCTTTTGCTAAAAGCTGTGATACTATCTCCTTGTACTTTGATTCATTGACCGCCATTCAATATGATTAAGGGGCAAAAATAAATTGAAGTGGGGATAATTAGAGAGTTTATTATAGAAGTATTGGCTGAGAAGGCCCTTGTTCCATCACGCATTCAGAAATAATTCATATACATCCACAGCGAACGCCTATAAAACGAAAACTCCCTGTTGTTGTAAACAGGGAGCTTCATGTAAAATATTATGAACGTCTATCTTTATGATCGTTTCTTAACAGGTGTCGTCGCTTTTTTCGGAGTAGTGGCGGGTGCTTTTTGAGGCCCAGCCATAGCTCTCTTAATTTGCGCCATTGTCGCTGTTGCATATTGATTTGTTGGATCAACAGCTAATATACCTTCGAGGTCTTTTAATGCAGATGGATAATCTTTCTGAACATTTGCATGTACATAAACAAGGTATCCGTAGTTGGAAATAATTGTATTCTTATATCTTTCCTTATCAGTTTTTTCCATGTACTGGATGTACTGCATTACTGCTGGAACTGCGCTTCCGCTTGTGGTATCTTTATCAGCGGCAATAGCTGCTTTTGCACGTCCTGAATAACCTTGTGGCTGGTCAGGATATTTTTGGATGTAGATATTGCTGAAACTATCAGCAGCGGCATAATTACCTGCTTTTAATGCTGCGTCAGACATGAAATACAAATCTCTTGCACTCAAATCAGGTTTTGCTGCTGCCAGCCTGCGATACCAATTCAATTGCTCTGAATAATTACCAGCTTTTCCAAGAGATTCAGCGATAGTATTAATGTACGCTATCCTGTTAGCAGGAACTGTATCGGCGTTCATTGCTTTTTCAAGATAAGCAGTTGCAGCAGCCGACTGATCAGGGAATTTGAGCAATAATTTTCCGGCAAATTCATAAATCGCGGGTTTTACTTTATCAGCTGGTACGGTATTCAAATAAGATTCAATGTTTGTTCGAGCCTGTAAACTATCTCCCAACCTTTCATAGTCATATGCGTAGATCACTTTTAATCCAGGATAGTTTCTACATGCACCTGCTTCCATTGCTTTAGCCTTATCCAAAGATTCCTGGTATTTACCAGCTCTGAATAGGTAGTCGGCGTAGGCTGCATCAGTGCTACAATCTTTATCAGAGTTCGCAATATACTTTTCAAGATATTCTTTTGCTTTATTCACGTCACGATTCGAGTAGTAATCGTACAACTCAAGGTACGCAGGTGCGTAAGCAGGATCTGCGGTTACAGCTGTATTAAAGTAATCAAGGAACTTTTCGCTGTTACCCTGGCTTTGAAATATTTTAGCTAATCTGAAACTAGCCCTTGCATTTTTAGGATCTACTTTAAGAGCATTGTTAAATGCTTCGTACGCATTGCCGCCCTGGTCTGGTCCAAGTTTAAGATAATTTATACCAAGGTTAGTATAAATGTCTGCATTGTTTGGATCTAATGCAGCCGCTCTTTTAAGTACCGAGATTGCGTATGCAGGGTCACCGACATTTTGCGGGCCGTCAGCCTGGGCACGTCCAATAGCATTTAAGATTGTCGGATTCTCTTTTTTCTTAGCAATACTTGCAGTTATTGCAGCATCAAATCTTTGACGGGCGGCATCCTTTTTACCTTCAAGTAATTCTACATGGCCCATTCCAACCCATACCAAGGGATCATTTACACCGCTATTCAGCGCATTTTGATAAACCTGTTTTGCAGATGCAATACTATCGTTAGCTAAATATGTTTGTCCGAGCCAATAAATTGCTTCGCCATTCTTAGGATTTGCAGCTATCAACTTATCAAGCGCTTGCCTGGCAGATGTTGTACGTCCATAGTATAAACTTTTTCTTGCATCATCAACAGTTTGCGCAAGTAATAGTTTACCTGAAAACAAAACTGCTAATAACAAGGTCGTAAGTTTCTTCATGTTTCTTTGTTTTTTGATGTTGTTTGTGATTTACTTCTTTTAAATTATTCTTCTGCGGGAAAAATTAATTCTTGTAGGTACCAGCAAAGCTCTTCTAAATATTAATTGCCCTCGTTCAGTACTTAAAAAATCAACAAACCGCGATCCTAAACCCGGGTAATTTTCTTTCAGCACGTAATACAATCCCCGTACCAAAGGATATTGCCTAAATGTTATAGTTTGTTGCGATGGTCTGGCAAATGTTCCTGCTTCACAATTTTTACATTCTATTAAAGCCATCTTAACTTTGGCTATTGCTTGTTCCTGTTGTGAGCTCTGCGGATTAGTCATCCAGCTAACACCAACAAACCCAACAGCCGATGGAGTCGTTGCAATATAATTGATTAAATCTTCGCTATTCTTCGCTCCTGTTATATTTTTCCCAAATGCCCCACCACGTAATAATGAATCTTTCAAATACCTGACTGTACTTGTTGCTGTGTTACCGTCAATTGCAACCTTTAATGAACTATTGCTTTTACCCGACAGCAATTCCACTAATTGACCAACGGAAAAAGAACTATCCGGATTTTCATTATTAACGACCACCGCTATCGCATCTTTAGCTAGCTGCCCAAATTCAGGCTTAAACCCGATTTTATTATCATAGTACCTGGTTTCCTCTCGATTAAGCTCGCGTGAAACAATAACAACTTTGGTACTGTCCTTTTCTAAATCCCTCAAACAATCAGCTTCGGGTTTATATTCCACTATAACTTTAGTAGTAGGATAAGCCGCCTCAAACACCTTTATCTCTTCTGCCAAAACCGGCCGAAAACTTTCATCAACACTTATTCGTAATGTCGTATTGTTATCGTCTTGTTTCTTCTTATTCTCAGCAGTTTGAGTACCACATGAAGTAATGAAAAACAGCAGTATTATAAATTTCCAATTCTTCATATTAATAATAATCTTTCTTAAAACCGCGATACATTCTCCAGCCCCCGTACAAAGCACAAATTGCTCCGAAGATATACCTGAATGTGATATCAAAATTATTCATCTCGAAGCCGAACTTCTCTGCAAAAAATAAAAAAACAGCAGCAGCAAGATATAAAATCCCCATTGTATAATCTAACACAGAGCGCATTACAGAATAGCTTTTTACTCTTTTCTCTCTAAAATCATTTTCCATAACAGCTGTATTTTAAATGCATGGCAATATTAATATTTTTTAAACCAAAATTTTTTATAAACTAAAACAACCGACCGGTTTACAATTATTTAAAAACAACGCGAGTTTTTTCCAGGGTACCAAATGAAACGTAATGGCTACCATTATTTCTGATCCGTTCTAATATGCAAATAACTCAATTTCCGCGCCGCTAAATAACCAGAAACGGCCTCCATGTTCGTTACTCTTAGGTACCCGACAATTGTAAGATGCAGAATTTAAGTAAATCCATAGATGTCTGAAAAAAGAGCTTTTTATATCCGGCGAAAAAAGGCTGGAAATATGCTTTTGTTAAAAGAAATTTTTATGATACAATCTTTTGAATCAATCTTCATCATTGTTGTGTCACTCACTGCAACTACAAACCAACACTGCCCTTTTTTCAAAATTCGAACAATAAAAATTTTTGTATTGGTTTGACAAATTTTAAGGATTAAACTAAACCCGATTTTCACTACTTTTATATATAATTCATAATTAATAAAGTCATGGCGATATTTAAGCTTCATATTAATGGTAAGGAGCACCAGGCAGATGTTGCCGCGGATACTCCAATATTGTGGGTACTGAGAGACCACCTTGGATTAGTAGGTACTAAGTTTGGTTGTGGAATAGCGCAATGCGGTGCTTGCACCATCCACTTTAATGGTGCTGCTGTCAGGTCGTGTATGCTTCCAGTATCTTCTGTAGGCAGTGCTAAGATCACTACGATCGAGGGGTTATCTGAAGACGGCACACATCCTTTGCAGACGGCCTGGGACGAGATTGACGTTCCGCAATGCGGTTATTGCCAGGCAGGTCAGATTATGACTGCAGCCGCTCTTTTAAAGAAAAACCCTCATCCAACAATGGAAGAAATAGATGGAACGATGCATGGCAATATTTGCCGCTGCGGCGCTTACCATCGTATTCGTCAAGCAGTTAAATTAGCCAGCACAAAAATTTAATTATGTCAACTGTAAATCAGAATAGCAGGCGTGAATTTTTAAAGTTGTCAGCACTCACCGGCGGTGGACTGATGCTTGGATTTAATTGGTTAACTGCCGAAGCTAAAACACCGGCAATTGTTAACGCAGCAGGTGTAGCAGGAAACATCGGTTTCAACAATTATCTGTCAATCGGCACCGATGGAATAATCACTATTCTATCCCCTAATCCTGAACTAGGTCAGAATATTATGACATCTTTCCCCATGATCGTGGCGGAAGAGCTGGATGCTGACTGGACAAAAGTAAAAGTACAACAGGCACCATTAGACACAAAAAACTTCGACAGGCAGGTTACGGGAGGAAGCGGAGCCGTGCCGCATTCGTGGAAGCTTTTAAGAAATGCGGGTGCTACAGCAAGACTGATGTTAATTCAGGCAGCGGCGCAACGCTGGAATGCTACCCCTGAAGATTGTACAACTGCTGATGGCTTTGTTGTACACACTAAAACAGGCAACAAATTAAGCTATGGCGAATTAGCAGAAGATGCGTCAAAACTACCAGTTCCTAAAGATGTAAAACTGAAGGATAGAAAAGATTTCAAACTTATTGGAAAAGAGGTAAAAAATGTTGCAAACAAGGATATTGTAACAGGCAAAGGAATGTTTGGTTTGGATTTTCATCGTGAAGGAATGTTGTATGCAATGCTTCAACGCCCGCCAGCTTTTGGAACCAGGATTAAATCTGTAGATGATGCAGCGGCACGCGCAATGCCTGGAATTATTGATGTAGTGACCTTTAAGAATAACGTCGCAGTGGTTGGTAAGTCAACGTGGGAAGTGATGAAGGCAAGGAAAGCTTTGAAAATTGCGTATGAAAAAGACGGAAACATAGAAAGCTCTTCGGATCACGACAGGATCTTTAAGTCTTTATTAGATACAGGCACTCCGACGGTTCGCCGCAAGGACGGAGATGTTGAAGCTGCTTTTAAAACCGCTGCTAAAGTAATTAAGAGCGAGTATCAGTGTCCTTTCCTATCACATAGCCCGATGGAGCCAATGAACTTTTTTGCACACGTTCGTGCTGACGGAGTTGAACTGGTTGGTCCGACACAGACGCCCGGAAGTGCACGGACAGCTACTGCCAAATTATTAAACATACCAGAAGACAAAATTACCCTCGACATTACTCGTCTCGGTGGTGGTTTTGGAAGAAGATTAAAAACAGATTATGTTACTGAAGCTGCAGAACTATCAAGCCTGATAAAAGCACCGGTAAAAGTAATCTGGACCCGTGAAGATGATATGACCGGTGGCAGCTATCGCCCTGCTGTTCGCTATCGTTTTGAAGCAGCTTTAGATGCCAATGGAAACATGATTGGTTACAAACTTAGAGGTATTGGAATTAATTCTGGTAACCCAACCAGGGAAGACAACTTTCCTTCTGGTTCGGTAGATAATTTATTAATCGATTCTGTTGAACACGCTTCACCAATTACAACTGGCGCGTGGCGTGCACCCATTACCAACTTTTTGGCTTTCGCCGAACAAGCTTTCATTGATGAAGTAGCACACGCTGCTGGTAAAGATCCTATTAAGTTTAGGTTAGACCTTTTGCAAAAAGCTAAAACCAATCCTGCCGGTCCTGTTAAATATGATGTGGACAGAATGATAGCGGTAACCAGGATGGTTGCCGAAAAATCAGGCTGGGGAACAAAAAAAGGTGTGCACCAGGGTTTCAGCGTATACTTTTCGCACCGTTCATACGTAGCCCAGGTTGGCGAAGTGGTAATGAAGGCGGGTAAACCAGTTGTGAAGAAGATCTATGCAGCATCGGATTGCGGGCAGGTCGTAAATTTAAGTGGGGCCCGTCAGCAGGTGATGGGTGGTATTGTAGATGGAATGGGCCATGCTATGTACAGCAAATTAACCTTTAAAGAGGGAGAGCCAGTCCAAAAGAATTTTGATACTTACCGTTTAATCCGCATGAAGGATATTCCTGAAGTTGAAGTTCATTTTGTTGATAATGGCATTGACCCTACAGGTTTAGGTGAGCCGGCACTTCCACCAACCGGAGGAGCGGTTGCCAATGCTATTTTTGCTGCAACCGGAAAACGTGTCAGAAATCAGCCATTCATGGATGAAGATGTATTTAAAACAACGATTACTCCTAAGACAAAAACAAATACTAAGCTGCCAAAAAGTAGTTTTCAAAAAACGAAGAAAGCTTAAAGCTGGTATAAGCAGTGTTTGAGACAAATAGAAAGCGGTGATAAGTATTTAGATCTTATCACCGCTTTTTTTATCAACTGCCTTTTGTCGCAGGATCGTTTTCGGGACTTCCTGTAACATCACCTGACCCGGTTTGAGATAGATTCTCATTGTCATTAAAACCCGGGGAATTAGTCATCGTAGGAGTAGCAGTTGTTTTTACTGTATTATCTCCTAATGGAAATTCGCTTTTTCTTTCTTCATCTGGTTCCCTGTCCAGCCGGACTTCTTTATTATCTGAGTTCATAATGATTGATTTTTAAAATAGAATGAAATATGATTCTTCTTATCAATTCGCTCATCATATTAGTTTCTTTCATCATTAAAATTTCATGCCTTATTTATCTTTGGCGTTTGAAAAGCAATTGGATAAAAGCTTCGCGATCACTATAGTTTTATCTGTACAAGAGTGCGACGCAACAATGATTCAATCAGATATATCCGCTGGACCCATAAAGAATACTTTCATAAAAAGCCTGACAAAAAGTAGGCACCTGCTCAATAAACCATTTTACCGCATTGGCAGAAATGTTTGCCGTAATTTGATGCTCTCCATTAAACTTAACGTAGTTGACCGGATACCCAACGTCTGCAGTAAAATCGATATTTCGTGGCCTTGCGGTAAGACGACCTTTTTTAAAAGCATCTCTGTTAGTACCATCTCCACCCCTTTTTGACGGCAGCTATTTTCAATCACTTAATGGAAAGCAAAGCCAGCAGGATCAATGGTAACTGCGTATAAAAAATAATGCAGTGCCGCATAGTACCGCATTATATCAGGGTTTTTTCGAAAAAGTTTAATAACCGGAAGGATAAGTATCAGGCGGCTCTTTTCGCATTTGTATTGGTATCGGATGCAATGCAGAAGTCTGGTCGATAAAAACAAATGCATCATATCGTTTCGGAATGACAGAAGGTACATAATTACCCTGTTCATTACCCGGATTATAAACTACCCCGATAGCGCGATGACCGATTGAGTTTTGTAAGCCGGCACTGTTTCTTAATTCACTTGATAATAGAATTTTATTGGCAGGGCTTAGACGGTGTAAGAAACCTTCCCAACTGCTTGCCGGCGATGGCGGTACGGGCATTATTTGAATGGCACCACCCCAACTATTTGATGCTATAACAGATCCCTGGTAGGTACCGAAGCCTACAGCAAAGACATTCTGTTCGCCAAATTCTTCCCGCACTAATTGGCCAACATTTACCATTCCCTGAGTGGCCATGTCGGTATAGCGGGCATCTCCAACATGGGTTTTATGCTCCCAGACATTTAACTTCGAATTTGGCCCCATATGCTCAAGTAAGCGGCGCACTGTCTGTGCCATATGCCTATCTCTCACATTCCACGATCCTTCATAACTCGATACTGATTGTCTATAGTATTCTTCGCCATTCTTAACTACCAGTGCATTTTGTTGCATTACAAACTGTGCTTCATTTGTTGCTGTTACATTTCCGGTTTTTGCAAGTATCATATTCCATAAGTTAGTAGCCTGGGCACGGCAATTAGCAGAGGCATTGGCAACGGCATAACCGTATTGTTGAGGGTCAGCGCTAAAAGGTTGAAAACATTGCTGAACCTGCTGTGAAGCACTAACAATTGCAGTATCTGAGGCACTTAGATACGGCATCAACTCCTGAGACGATTCCCACAAACAGTACACATCCAGTCCATAGAACCCAGCTTTATTAGAAGCTGGTTTAGTTTGGTTGAAATTATTCATCCAGGTTATAAGTGAAGCAACCTCATAATTACCCCACATCCAGGTAGGCCAACGATTATACTCTTTTAATACTTCTACTGCTGCAGCACTGTCCTTCTGAGGTCCTTTTATAAAATTGTTGACGCGATAAGAGTCAGCCCATTCACCTTCAACTGCAATAGCATTAAACCCTTTTTCCTGCATCAATCTTTTCGAAATCTCGGCTCTCCAGGTATAGAATTCTGAGGTGCCGTGAGAAGCTTCGCCTAGTAACACTATTCGTGCGTTTCCTATTTGTTGCAATAAAATATCAAGGTCCTGCGAGCTATTGAGGGGATGTGTGGGAACATCACCCGCTGCTACTGAATCAAGTGCATTTTCTTTTTTACATCCAACTGAAATAATGCATATTAAAATAATTAACCAACTTCTTGATGATAGCAATCTCATTTTCATCTTATTTATTAAAGTATATTATTTTGTAATATGAAACAAATAAGAAGCCATTTTACTATTAAAGCTTTTCTTCTCTCCATAAGGCTTAGCAGGACTGTGAAGAACAAAAAAAGATGAAAAAATTCAACAATATATTCGCTGACATCTGCGAAAGTGCACTCCAGGGGGGAAAGGGGTTGTCGCCATCTTATTGCTCTTAACCCGACTTTGCAAAGTAATATTTAGGGCAAAAAAAAGCAGCTCATTGAGCTGCACTTTTAATTTGTTACGTAACTATTTATGTTTTTTGTTACCTGGGTCAATCGTTATTCCACAATAACTTGTTTGCTTCCCATTCTTGACACGGTAATTTTTCTTTTTACCTTAGGCGTCGAAGACCTTAATTGACTCACTTGTTTCTTTAGTGTATCATTATCCCTTTTTAAAGCCTGCATTTCTTTTTCCAATTTATTAAGCCTTCCCTCTTCTGAAACTGACTTAGTTGAAACGGGTGTGGTATTTCCACCTGAAGGAGTAACTTCAGAAGCGTTCTGAGCATTTGAAAGATGGCTATAAAGAGCTAAAAATCCTACTATTAAAATTTTTTTCATGACTTATGATTTAATTTCCAGACAATTATTCTATATGCAAATATATCACCGTCTATACTAAACTGCAAAAGGCCTTCATCAAAAATGTGTTAACATCAGGCGATGGTAGAACAAGTTTTAGAACTCTCTTTTGGTACTCATGCATTTTCTCAACATGCTACAGCGTTGCGTCGCAGTCCGTTCATCTTTATCAATTCTATTATGCCTTTTCCTCTTTATGTTTCCCACGAGTATTAATTGCAGCCAGTGGATCCGCAATAGAAGGCACTTTCTTTTTTTTAGCTTTTTTATTATATTCGTCAAACCAAAACCCTAAACAACGCCATGAAAAAAGTTCTTAAAGTGGTTCTGCTTACTATAGCAGGACTGGTTGTCTTAGTAGGCCTCGCTGCTGCTATCATATCTTTTAGAGGTATTCCTAAATATGAGGCTAAAAAAGTAGATTTAAAAATAGAATCCACACCAGCGCGGGTAGAGAATGGTGCCAAGCTGGCCTCAATGCTTTGTCGTAGCTGCCATTACAACGACGCAACTCATCGTTTCACAGGAAGGGAGCTTACTGAAGTAACTCAATTTGGAAAAATTTACTCACAAAACATAACGAACCATCCCGAATCAGGTATAGGCAAATGGACGGATGGCGAACTGGTTTCTTTCTTAAGAACAGGTACAAAACCAGATGGACAATACGTGCCTCCATACATGCCTAAGCTTGCTCATATCTCAGATGAAGACATGAGCTCCATTATTGCCTTCCTTCGTAGCGATAATGAATGGGTAAAAGCAAATGCTACTAAACTGCCAGCCTGCAATCCATCTTTCCTTACCAAATTCCTTACAAACATCGGAGCCTTTAAACCTTTTGATTATCCTGAAAAACCCATCCCTCAGCCTGATACTACCAACACGGTGAAACATGGAGAGTACATTGCACTCTACCAGTTGGAATGTTATGCATGTCATTCAAAGGACTTCTCTAAAAATGATTATCTCGTACCGTCAAAATCAGCAGGCTTTTTTGGTGGCGGCAATAAAATGTTTGATATGGAAGGCAAACCAATCTCGACATTAAATATCACCGTTGATGAGAAAACAGGGATTGGAAAATGGACTGAAGAAGAATTTGTAAAGGCAATAAAGTTTGGAATAGTTCCAGGCAATCAACCTGCATTAAGATACCCGATGAATCCTTATAGTAACCTTACCGACAAAGAAGCAAGGGCCATTTATGCTTACATGAAAACAGTTCCTAAAATTGACAACCTGGTAGAACGGAAAGCAGCCGAATAAATAGTAAAATAAAAAGACGTTGACCAAATCAACGTCTTTTTATTACCGGTAGCATTACTGAATTCCAGCTTTATCTTGGACTTATCCCAGCCTTACCTCCTTCTTCCTCCAATGTTTGGTAAAAATCCTGTCAACAGACCAATGAGTGGCAAAAACGAGCAAACCCTGAAGACGTGCTGAATACTGGTATGATCAGCAAGTACTCCCAACAATGCAGATCCTAATCCTCCCATTCCAAAAGCAAACCCAAAAAATAATCCCGCCACTGTTCCGACTTTGCCCGGTATCAACTCCTGTGCATATACAAGAATGGCAGAAAATGCTGAAGCAAGAATAAATCCGATAAATACAGTTAACACACTTGTCCAAAACAAAGAAACATAAGGAAGCAATAATGTAAAGGGAGCGGCTCCTAATATTGAAAACCAGATGATGTATTTCCGGCCGAACCTATCACCAAGTGGTCCACCTAATAAAGTGCCTGCAGCTACAGAAAACAAAAACACAAAAAGGTAGACCTGCGAATTTTGAACTGAAACATGAAATTTATCAATCAGGTAAAAAGTATAATAATTTGAGATACAAGCCAGGTAAAAATATTTTGAAAAGATGAGTACTAACAAAATAACTACTGACCATGTTATTGTTGCTTTAGACAAAACCGGCCCCGTTCTTACGTTATTGCCTGACTTTCCCTTTATGCGGTGCATATTGCCGCTGTACCATTTTCCCACGACAACCAACAATGTGATTGCAAGCAAAGCAAGTAATGAAAACCATAAGATAGAAGTTTGTCCATAAGGAATGATGATGGCCGCGGCGAGCAACGGACCGAGAGAACTTCCGGCATTACCACCAACCTGAAAAATAGATTGAGCCAGGCCTCGCCGGCCTCCGCTCGCCATGTAAGCAACCTTACTTGCTTCGGGATGAAATACTGAAGAACCCAGGCCGATCAAAGCAACGGACAACAATAAGATCTGGTAGCTGTGATTTAAAGCGAGTATGATTAAACCCATTAAGGTTAATCCCATTCCTACAGCCAGTGAAAACGGCTGAGGCTTTTTGTCTGTATAAAATCCGACGACCGGCTGCAGCAACGAAGCGGCCAGTTGAAATGTGAGTGTGATTAAACCGACCTGGGAAAAACTTAAAGCGTAAGTATCCTTTACCATTGGATAAATGGAAGGAATCAATGATTGTATCGTATCATTCAATAAATGTGAAAGACTGATGGTTAGAAGAATTGGAAAGACAGTTTTTTCTGCCAGATCTTTTGACGCCTCTATGGTTTGAGCGCCCATGCCGTTGTTCGTTTCCTTAATCATAATTCGCAAAGTTATAAAGAACCAATTCGTAAAAAGGATCGATTAAGAAATACAAGGATTCTCGTTCTGGAACAGCTTTCGCGAAAAAAAGGAAAACTATAACAAAGGTTGTTCAGTAAAGATTTGTGGTACAAGTGAGTGACACAACCATGTAGACCTGTATTCTTCAGGTGGTAACAAAATTAATATAATAACATGTTTGTCGAAAAATGGAAATTGAAATAATATAACTTATTGAATTTCAAAAGAAGAAATAAAATCGGGCTATTTTCGTTTGAAAATAAAAATTAAAGATGGACTGCGTTAAGTTGAAGGAAAGGCTGGAATCAATTACTTGTCACATACATGGAGATGCCGCATATGTAACTGCCCTTGAGAACAATACTGTAGAAATTGAAACTTGTTGCCTTTTATTCAGGCATCAATTATTACTAATGGCGGGTGAGCAAGAGAGCCTTGTTGTTGCCTGATCAATTAAGATTGACCTATGGGCCCGAAAAATGTTGCTGGAAAAAATACAAATTGAAATAATAAGTAAATTCAAATTCAGTTAACGTATGGGGGGAAATAGCTGCCACCTGTTAGCGTCGAGCTACAAGCCTGAAGGAGGATTGTAAGATTAGTATTAAAGGTGCCGGGTTGCAATTTGAATTTTTTGAATGATGAAAAACTTTTACCACTTTTCCTCTTATTGAGTTTTATACACCGGCAAATTCCGAATATTTAAAAGACACTTCCTGACTGAATGTGCAATTGTCGAAACTAACCGACGCGCTAAAATTGGTGTTGTAAACTTTGTTCGCACCAGCCAGTAGTTTACCGTTATGGGAATTGACATAGGCCAAAACGAATAAGCAATGCTTGCTTCCGGTGATATTTTGAAATGGCGTTACCTTGCGACGCCTGTTTAAGAAAATAAATCCCTTTTGAAATTAACCCATAATTCCATCGCTTTTCGTCCTGGTCGTGATATAAAATGATTTCACCTTTTTCATCTTTTCTTGCTTTAAAACGTGAAGAATGAAAACACATTAATGAAAGCAAAGCATTTACAGTTGTTTTATTGGTTCGCTCATTTTCTATCAGCATATTGGTTAAACGCATAGCCTCGATACATAACTCTTCACGCACAATGCCTTCTTTGCTTTCAGAATAATATCCTTCACTAAACAATAAGTACAAAGTCGCGAGAACTGTTTCTAATCGACTGTCTATCTCCACCTCACCAGGAAGTTGAATTGACACTCTTTCGAAACGAAAAAACCGGATATGCCAACTAATAGTTTTTTAAAATTCTTTATGACTTCTATAAGACTTTCAATTACACCTTAATGTTTTTTTCACTATATCCGGCTTTTGTTTTGCTTAAGGTGGCACATTATATGAAAAATATTATACCCATTATTTTACTAACAGCCCTTTTCGGCACGTCCTGCAAATCAGTTAAAAACATCTTCGAGAACAAAACACCGCATGAAAATTATGCGGAAAAACTTCAAGATCACC
>JAOQAJ010000168.1 GCA_025963675.1 Segetibacter sp. | reverse complement strand
AATAAACTGAAGTATTTTTTCCGTTGCGCCACGTTTAGAATATACATAATTGAGGGAAGCTGCTGACCTGACAGCATAGTCTGAAGGATTGTTAAGCAGATTATTAAAAGTCGTCTCTAACTCCAGTGCATTTGCAATACTTATTCCTCCGGCACAATCGATAAGCTCTAAAGCTTCATTAAATTTTTTATATTCCGGGCCAAACACAACAGGAATGCCATACACAGCCGCTTCCAATACATTGTGTACACCATCTGCGCCAAAACCTCCACCTACAAAACCTATCGTCGCATATTTGTATAATCGGCTCAACATTCCAATGTTGTCTATGATAATTGTATTGATTTTATGTGGGGTGCTGCTGCTTTGTAGTGAAGAAAATAACATCGAATATTTGTAGAGTTTCAACAGTTCGTCTAACCTTTCTTTTCCAATATTGTGCGGTGCAATGATAAATTTTACATCACTTTTTGTATTTACATAATGCGCTAACTCTTTGTCGTCTTCTAACCAGGTGCTTCCGGCTACAATAACATTTGAAGCTGCACAGAAACTTTCAATTCCTGGAATCGACTCAAACTTTTCTGCAATTTCAATTACCCGATCAAAACGAGTGTCCCCCGACAGGGTAACATTTTGTATCAATCCAACACCTTTTAAAAGCTGTAAAGATTGTTCGTTTTGAACAAAGAGGTGACTAAAGCATGATAACATGCTTCGATGGAAGTTTCCATATTTTGAAAAAAAAGGTTGTTTTTGTCTAAATATTGCTGAAATAAGCAATAAGGGAATATTTCTTTTTTTCGCTTCGTTCAGGTAATAATACCAAAATTCATATTTTACAAAAATGACTAGTTGCGGTCTCGCCAGGTCATAAAAACTGATAGCATTTTTTCTACTGTCATTGGGCAAATAAAAAATATAATCAGCTCCCTCATAATTTTTTCTTACTTCATATCCTGAAGGAGAGAAAAAAGTGAGTAAGATTTTATATGAAGAATAGTTTGATCTAAGTTTTTCGAGCACTGGTCTTCCCTGTTCAAATTCTCCAAGCGACGAGCAATGCATCCAGATTATTTTGTCATCTTTTTTAATCAACGGTTTCATTTTTGAAAAAACAGCTTCACGGCCCTTCACCCAAAAATTTGCTTTTTCATTAAATGGTGCAGCCATCTTTATAACCCAAGGATAAAGCCGCACAAAAAGTTGATAAAGAATTTTCGCCACTATAGAATGTATGATTTAAGCAAAACTAATCCTTCATGGGGTCACAATTTGAACAAGTGAGGCTAAAAGGGTTTTTAATGTAGCTTTGCCGGCATCCGAAAAAATGAAATATGAGGCCGATACAAATGGTGGATACCAAAACACAATACCTGAAAATTAAAGAACAGGTTGATGAAGGAATCCAGCGAGTTCTTGATAGCGCTGCTTATATAAACGGCAGCCCGGTAAAAGATTTTGCCTCCAAGTTATCGTCATACTTAAATGTAAAACATGTAATTACCTGTGGTAATGGAACTGATGCATTGCAAATTGCAATGATGGCACTGGGACTTGAGCCTGGAGATGAAGTAATAACGCCTTCTTTTACTTATGTGGCAACTACCGAAGTAGTTGCTCTGCTTAAATTACAGCCTGTTTTTGTCGAAGTGGATAAAGAAACATTTAATATTGATCCAGCCGCAATTGAAGCAGCAATAACTCCAAAAACTAAGGCAATTGTGCCTGTACACTTATACGGACAGGCTGCGAATATGGAAGAAATTATGGCAATTGCTCAAAGGCATAATCTATTTGTAATCGAAGACAATGCACAGGCAATAGGTTGTAATTATACTTTAGCTGATGGTACTGTAAAAAAAGCCGGCACCATTGGTACTATTGGAACGACGTCCTTCTATCCTTCTAAAAACTTAGGTGCGTACGGAGATGGCGGTGCAATTTTTACAAATGATGATGCGCTTGCTGAAAAACTACAGATGATAGCGAACCATGGACAAAAGGTGAGGTACTATCATGAAATGGTGGGTTGTAACTCACGGCTTGACTCTATCCAGGCAGCAGTACTAAATGTCAAATTAGATCATCTTGATCAATACATCGCTGCAAGGCAAAAAGCCGCAGCGTTTTATGATGCAGCTTTCAAGGGAAGTGATAAAATTACTGTTCCTAAAACTGCATCTTTCACCGACCACGTTTATCATCAGTATACTGTAATCCTGAATGATGTGGATCGCGATGGGTTGAGCAAATATTTAGCTAGCAGGCAAATACCGTCTATGATTTATTACCCTGTACCGGCGCACCGCCAAAGGATGTTTTCAGACTTTGGTGGCAGTAATTACAATCTTCCTGTTACGGACTGGTTAACGGAAAGGGTAATTTCTCTGCCAATGCATACAGAATTAGATGAAGAGCAACTACAATATATTTCTGATCAGCTTTTGCAGTTTGTTCAACAATAAAATCTGCTTTACCAATTTTCATACATTTCAAATAGATTGTGCAGTAATAAAATCGGGATAATTTTCAGTTCCAAAAAAAAGATATGGCGAAACCTTTAGTACTTGTGACCGGACAAAATGGACAGTTAGGAAACGAATTAAAATTATTAGCAGGGGAGTATAATCAGTTCGATTATATTTTTACCGACGTAATGGAACTTGATATTGCTGATGCAATAAAAGTCACTCATTTTTTCACGGAGCATAAACCATCGTTTTGTATAAATGCAGCGGCCTATACTGCAGTAGATAAAGCCGAAACAGAGAAAGAAATAACCTTAAAGATCAATGCAGAAGCGGTTGGAAATCTTGCAGAAAACTGTGCCAGATTAAACGCACGGCTGGTACATGTTTCTACTGATTATGTTTTTGACGGCACTGCCAACTCTCCTTATACTGAAGATCACCCGGTTAGTCCTGTTAATTTCTACGGTGAAAGTAAACTGAGAGGAGAGGAGATAGCAATTGAAAAATTGCCTTCATCTGTGATAATAAGAACTTCATGGGTTTATAGTTATTTCGGCAACAACTTCGTAAAAACGATGCTTCGGTTGATGAAAGACAGGGAAAGCATAAATGTAATTAATGACCAGTTCGGCTCTCCCACTTATGCACGCGATCTTGGTGAAGCAATCCTGAAAATGATATCACGCGAAAATGTTGCACCAGGCATTTATCATTTTTCAAATGAAGGTGTTATAAGCTGGTTTGATTTCGCAGTAGCCATTAGAGACCTCTCGGGAATGAAGTGCGACGTAAAACCTATCGATACTTCCGGTTATCCAACGCCAGCTAAAAGACCAGCATATTCAGTTATGAGTAAAGAAAAAATTAAAGCTTTGGGAATTGAATTAAAATATTGGAAAGACAGCCTGGAGCAGTGTATCAGGCTTTTGCAAGATATAGATGCTGGTTCTAAATAAATTTGCTTTAATACTTCACTTTCGTAAAAATTGCCAGAAAAAGATAAAGAATACAAAACAGAACAACTTCAAGAGAAAATTTAAGAGTTGACATAGTAGCTGAAATTTTTATTGGCAATTAGATTGTTACTTCCTCCCGCCGTTTTCTCAACCATATAATCGTAATGTCTTAAACCTTCGCTGTCTTTATAAAAGAGACTTGATTTTCTGCCTTTTTAAATAATTCGAAAAATCTGTGCTCTTTTGCCTGTAATGCCAGTAAAAGAAATTTTAAGGGACGGCGAAAATGAAAACAAGATCAGAAAGTACAAGAGGGCGGCGCAACAAAAGATTCGAGTAGTTGTCGCGCCGGCTCCAAAAGATCACTGAACTATACCAGCAAGTTCAAGGCTTCTTTTTTTCAGCTTTATTACTTCGAAATCTTCTATTATTGGCTCAGTAGCTAGTACCAGAGACGTCTTATTTTCTTTCCACCAATTATTATTTCGAAGTTCATTTACGTGCAGTACTCCGACTAAATATTTTCTTTCAGCCTCTGCATGCCATTCTTCAATCCATTCAAATCTTTCTCTTGGAATGTAAGTCCAGTCATCAAAACTTACGTAAACTTTCACGTAAAAGTCATTTGTTAGTTCGTTCGGTACGTGGTGATACAATTTCTTGTATTCGTATTTATAGTCATAACGTAATGCAGAAAGATCGCTTAATACCGCTGAAGCTGTAGGAAAGCTTCCCGCTCCTTTACCATAAAAGAATTGTTTGTCTGCAAATCCACTTTCTATAACAACACCGTTGTATTGATACTTCACAAAAGAAAGAGCATCATCATGTTTTACAAATTGTGGCAATACAAAAGCAGCAACTTTCCCATTTTTTAATTTTTTGGCCTGCGCGACCAATTTTATATCAACCTGTTTTTCTTTGGCAACCATTGCATCCCCTAGCTGAATATTCTGAATGCCACTAAAAAGAATCTTGTTTGGATGCTCAACAATGCCATATGCGTGATTCAACAAAATGCTCCATTTGTTTACGGCATCGTAACCTTCTACGTCTAAAGCAGGATTACTTTCTGCAAATCCCAATTGCTGAGCCAACATTAGCGCTTCTTTGAAATCAAGCCTGTCTTCAAACATTTTTGAAAGAATGAAGTTGGTCGAGCCATTTATAATTCCTTTGATAGAGTGCAGGAGATCGTTGTCATAATATTCTTCAAGATTACGAATCACTGGAATACTTGCACAAGCCGCAGCTTCATACAGGAATGGTAGTCCCGACTCTTGTTGCAATTTCAATATCTCCGGCAGGTTATCTGCAATCATTTTTTTACTGGCACTAACAACTGCTTTACCATTTTTTAATGCCGTCGAAACAATTTCAAAAGCTGCCTTAGAATCGTCAATCACCTCGACGATAACATTTATTTCATCGTCGAAAAGAAGCTCATCCTTACTTATCGTAAAAAGATCGGCCGGCGCATTTCTTTTCTTTCCCGGGTGCTTAATACAAACCTTCTTTATTTTAGCTTTTAATGAGGGTGTTTGGTGAAGAACTTTATATAATCCTTCTCCGACGACCCCAAATCCAAAAATGCCAATTGTAAGACTTTTGTGTGCTTCCATTCTTTCTTAAGTTTTTTAACTTTTATGGCCTAAAACAATCGACGCAAGAGAGGTAGAAGAGCAGTGATAATAACCAATAAAAAAAGCCCCTCCGTAGGTAGATGAGCTTCAAATTTTTATAATCGGACCTGATTTTAAACTTTTACTCATGCTTATCTCTCCCGCTTAAACGAGATGGAGTTGGCACCTTCTTACAAGTAGAGTGGAATGTAAGGGTTGCCAAGGCTTCAAAGGGCCATTACCCTCTGCCTTTCTTGATAAGTGTTTTAAGAACTGCGGCAAAGGTAATATGGGGAACCTAAAAAACAAAAAAATAAGGTAGTAGCGGAGTTGCAATCATTAATAATATAAAATTTGGCATAAAAAAAATTACTTATCCACAAACCTTTATAACTCATTTTGTTTCAGTACAATATATTGCTGTTAACATTTCATTAACAAGACGAGGAAATATTTCTACTATTTTGTTTTTTAGGTAGCTCTTTAATAGCTTTTACTCTCCTTTGCATTGAAAATCAAAATGGTATTAAAATTGAAATTCTTATTAAATAGAAACAGAAGGAATAAAAAGAAAATATGATAATTGCGTTAAAATGGGTAAAAAAAGTAAAATCCAAAACACGTTTAAAACTTAATAAATTTTTTTTAGCCTTTTTTAACTTGTGTGACAAACCCGATGATAATACGTCTTCGATACCAAAGACCCTAAGAGAAAATAGATTAGATTTCCATCGACGGGAAATAGAGCTATTAAAATACAATTTTTGTAATCTACCTGCTTTACGCACTATACCAAATCCGGTTTCCTCATCGATAGAAAGGATAAGTAAACAGTTAGAAAAGATGGTATTTATTGAGAAAAAAATGAAGGTTTCTTCTGCATCCAATACCCTTGAATTGCTTATTGAGGCTTTTTTAACTTTCTCAGTATCATTCTTTAAACAAACATATCCCCAAAACTGGAAAACTATATTTGTTCACTTATTTGAAAAAAGTAATTTGTTGGTAAGATCGGATAATAATACAGGATTTTTTTCACCGAAGATTCTGCAAACAACTACTATATGAAAAGAAAGATTGCATTTATCAGCGAGCATGCTTCACCATTAGCATCACTGGGTGGAGTTGATAGTGGAGGTCAAAATGTTTATGTAGCAGAGCTTGCCAGGCATCTTGCATTAGCAGGACATCAGGTTGATATTTTTACCCGTTGGGAAGATTCAAAACTTCCTAAGGTGATAGATTGGGAAAATAACATTCGTGTCATACATGTAAAAGCAGGTCCTGTAGGGTTGCTTCCAAAAGAAGAATTACTTCCATATATGCCTGATTTCAAGGATGACATGATAGAATTTATTACTTCTGAAAAAATTAATTACAACCTCATACATGCTAACTTCTTTATGTCCGGACTGGTTGCCATGTGGATAAAAGAAGCGTTGGAAATCCCATTTGTAATTACGTTCCATGCCTTGGGATATGTAAGACAAATCTACCAGGGAAAAAGCGATAAGTTTCCTCCTGAGAGAATTGAGATTGAAAGACAAATTGTTCAATATGCTGATGCTGTGATTGCTGAATGTCCTCAGGATAAAAGCGATTTGATCGAATATTATAATACGCCTGTTGACAAAATAACCATCATTCCCTGTGGCTTTAGTGCCAAAGAGTTTTACCCCATGAGCCGGGAAATTGCCTGTACCCTGGTTGGTTTAGGAACCGATGAAAAAATTCTTTTACAATTGGGTCGAATGGTTCCAAGAAAGGGTGTTGATAATGTCGTTCGTTCTCTTGGAAAACTTAAAAGTACAGGAATCGCATACAGATTGGTTGTAGTTGGAGGTGAAACCGATGACCCTAATCCGATGGCTTGTCCTGAAATTGCCCGATTGCTACAGATTGCCAGGGCCGAAGGGGTTGAAGATATGGTGACGTTTGTAGGAAGAAAGAACAGGGAAATGTTGAAATATTATTACTGCGCTGCAGATATATTTATCTCTACCCCGTGGTACGAACCGTTTGGAATAACGCCGCTTGAGTCAATGGCATGCGGTACACCTGTTATCGGTTCAAACGTCGGCGGCATAAAATACAGCGTTTTAGATGGAAAGACCGGTTTTCTTGTTCCGCCAAATGATCCTGATACTTTGGCTTCAAAGGTTCATTTGCTGATCTCTAATCCAGGCCTGCACCAACAAATGAAAAAGGCCTCTATACAACGAGTAAAAGAGAACTTTACCTGGCAAAAAGTAGCTACTCTTGTGGCAGACCTTTACAAGCAAATACAAGTACCCGCTTTGGTTTCAAAATCCCGGTCTCAGGAAACTATCAATAAAAAGAGCCAGGCAGCCTAAAAAGAATATTTTTTTGATGCCGGCATCTGTTTTCATAGCATCATCGTTGCGTCGCATTTCGTTCATCTTTCACCGGTTATGCATCTGCAGCTTTCACCTAATAGTTCGTTACTAACAACTAGTGCAGCCGATGCCTTAGTCCTATATTTGCACGATGGCTGAAAAACGTAAAGCTATTTTTCTTGATAAAGACGGAACAATTATACCTGATGTTCCCTACAATGTCAATCCCGATTTAATTTCTTTAGCAGACGGAGTAGTTGAAGGTTTAAAATTATTGCAACAGGCAGGATATGTTTTTGTGGTTATTTCAAACCAGGCAGGTGTAGCGCGTGGACATTTTCCGTTAAACGCTTTAGAAAATGTCAAACAAAAAATAGACTTCCTGTTAAATAGTGAAGGGATTGAAATTGAAAAATATTATTTCTGTCCCCACCATCCCGAAGGTAAAGTTGCAGAGTATTCAAAAGTTTGCGATTGTAGAAAGCCAATGCCGGGAATGATTTTACAAGCTATAAAAGATCTGGAAATATTACCTCCTCAATCATGGATGATTGGTGATATATTAAATGATGTAGAAGCTGGGAATCGGGCAGGTTGCAGAACCGTGTTGATTAATAATGGAAACGAAACAGAATGGATAGAAACTTCTTTTCGTACTCCCACATATAAAGCAGCAAATTTTCTCAGTGCTGCCCAATTTATCGTAAGTAATCCTTTTGAAAGCAATTTTCTGAATGACAAAAAGCTGGCAGCATTGTAGAAATATCTTAATTATCAGGGCAGATAATATGGGGGATCTAATCATGTCCGCCCCCGCCATTAGAGCTTTAAAGCAGACGTTTTCCTGCAAGATTACTGTCCTTACTTCCTCCATGGCTGCATCAATAGTACCGACTATTGCAGAGATAGATGATGCAATGGTGTTTGATCTTCCGTGGGTAAAGGCGAAAGACACAATTGCAAACGAAGAGATTTTCACCTTAGTTCAGCTTCTTAAACAAAGAAAGTTTGATGCAGCTGTAATTTTCACGGTTTTTAGTCAAAACCCGCTACCTGCCGCAATGATTGCATACATGGCTGGCATTCCTTTGCGGCTAGCTTACTGTCGCGAAAACCCATACGAATTATTGACCAATTGGGTACCTGACAAAGAACCATACGACTTTGTAAAACACCAGGTCGAACGTGACCTACAATTAGTTGACTCAATAGGTGCTTCAACCAATGATAAGCAATTGCGACTGACAGTTTCAGGAACTATTCGTGATATTGTTGAAAAAAAACTGGAGGATAGATGTATCGATCCGCGAAAGCCCTGGCTAATTTTTCATGCAGGAGTAAGTGAGAAAAAGCGGGAATACCCGGCTGAGCGATGGGTAGAAGCAGCACAAAAGCTAATTGATGTAGACGGATGGCAAATTCTATTTACAGGTGCAGCTTCTGAGAAACAAAAGTGTGATGAACTTGCTAACAAAACAGGTCTAAAATCATGTTCAGTAGCAGGATTGTTTCCAATACATGAATTTATCATGTTGATAAAAATGGCTCCAATTGTTGTTTCTGTAAATACAGGTACAGTTCATATTGCTGCAGCTGTTAACACCCCGGTTGTTGTTTTGTATGCTCAAACCAACCCACAACATACTCCATGGATGGTGCCAAATAAAGTACTGGAATTCGAGGTTGATGAAGCAAACCGTAGTAAAAACGAGGTTATTCAGTTTTTGTATAAAGACGTGTATAAAAAGCCGGCACCAATTCCTGAAGCTAATGAAATCGTTAATGCGGTAAACCAATTGTTAGGGCTTGCTTCTCCGGTACAGAAATCGCCATCAAACTTTTAAGGTATCAAATAATAATCCTTCGAGTTCTTCTTTCACAAGGCCAAGATCGGGAGTAACCGTCCAGTCGATAGTTTTATGTAATTTTTTGTTTAATGGTTCCCAGCGAAAAGGCTCTCCATCAAGGCTGATTACAATACTTTTTGTTTTCAACGCCGACGCAATATGCGATACGCCGGTACAGTTTGAAACTAAGGCGGCAGCATTTTTTATTAGAACAGCTACAGCTCCCAGTGATGTTTTGCCTGCTGCATTTATTGGTGTATGCGTCATTAATTGTATTACGTTTTCGACAATTTCCAGCTCGTCTGTTGTGCCCGTAATAACAACTTGTAAACCATTTTCAAAGCAAAAATCACCCACGGCAGCGAAGTACTGAGGATGCCATTGCCTGTTGACGCCCCTTGCTCCCGGATGGAGTATCACATATTGTTTTGGAGACACTGGTAAAGCCGATTTTGCAAAGTCCTCGTTGTCTTTTTTAGTAACTGGAAATTCAAGATCCATTGTTGCTGAGCTAATTCCCAGTACCTCCATTAACCGCAAGTGACGATGTACTTCGTGTATCTCTGAGGGATATTGAATAAAGAGGCTTTTATCAGGACAAAAGTTGTTGGCAGCATAAAAGCCTGCAATTTGCTTAGCGTTAAATAAATCGACAAGAGGATTGGAGATGATACCGCTTCCCTGCATTTGCAAAGCCAAATCAAAATTTTCCTGTTGAACCTGTTTTAGGAAATCAGGAAATGCAGACCGATCGACTGGCTGTTCGGGAAAACCAGGATAACCCGGAAAAGTTATGAGAGAATGAAAATACTGAGGAAATCGTTCTATCAGCATTTTCGCCCATGGTAACCCGACCAAGGTAATTTCAGCTTCAGGGTATGTATTTTTCAGAGCCCTGATAGCAGGAATTGAACATAGGAGATCGCCGATTTGAAGCGCGCGAAAAACCACGATTTTTTTTATTCCTTCAAGCACCATTTGAATCCGTATTTTATCTGGTTGGCAATGTTATACTATTTGACCGATCTCATCAAACACACAAACCTAAGCAAGATTGCTGTGCATTTTTGGGTTAAAAAAATAATACCTGACATTGCTGTGTGGCTAAAAGGAAAACTTATTTAAATAAAATGGATTGAAGGAAATTTCAAATAATACCATGTTCTGAATAACTTGATGTTGAACACGTGTTCGTTTCAATCTCAGACAAAGAGTTGCAAGGGATCCCGGTTTTTAATTTGAAAGCAAACCAAACTATTTATAAGTAGGCGGCTAAACCAAAAGCCACTGATGTGCGATTGAAAATAGCTCTACCCATAAGCAAAATCTAGTGTGTGTTAGAATGGGATCTTTGAGACACCTGGAACCTTGCACATTCTAACATCTTATCGATAATCTGATCGGGTATTTTATTTTTTGATAACCTGGGATTGTACTTCCAACGCCCGTTTATTTTCTCGAGGTAGATCCGCGGAGGTCCATAGCGGATAGTTGAGGGCCATGGAGTTATTGGGGAACATATAATCAAGGTATCATCCAGTTGAAGCAGTCGGTAGACGGTTCGCGGAAATTCGGGGCAGCTGGCAGAAGTATGACATAAAAATTTCATATATCCCCCCCCCCCAACACTGTGCCACAATTGCTTTATTTCTACTTTTTCCCATCTTTATTTTATGGCCGAAAAAAGTGATTCCTGTGATCGAAAAATTAATGTTAGTTGGGTAATTAGCGGGGGCGTACACGAGGCGGGAAACGCCAAATTGAAAGTATAAAAGATGAACGTACTGCGTCGCAAGAATGTATAATAGGATTTCAACTGCCGGGCTAACTAAGCCAACATTTCTTACTTCAGGTATTTGCCGATTAAAGGCATCTTTTTGAATTCATTTTTCTCAACAAGCAAAATGAACCAACCGTAGACTAGCAGAAGTAGGCTTGCAACAAAAAGACTAAACACAAGGTTTGGTAGCAAAGTAGTGAGCCCTTTATGAATAAAGAATAAGGTTACTACTATCACAATATATGCAAGCAGTTTTTTCCATGCATATGGTATTCGATATTCTTTTTGTCCCCAGACATAGCTGATTACCATCATGCTTCCATAGCAAAAGAAAGTAGCCCAGGCGCAAGCCATGTAACCATAGGAAGGAATAAAAAGGCGGTTGATAATAATGGTGATGGCTGCACC
>JAOQAJ010000132.1 GCA_025963675.1 Segetibacter sp. | reverse complement strand
ACAAAATCTTTGTTGATGACGTTGAGAACTCTCCGAAGCAAGGTGGTCACAGCGACTGGTACATGTTTAGATTAGCTGAAACTTATTTACTTAGAGCAGAAGCCTATTTCTGGAAAGGTGAACTCGGACTAGCTGCAGCAGATATTAATGCTATTCGCACCAGGGCGGGTTGTGCTCCAATAACTGCCGCCGCTGTAAACATGGGAACTATATTGGACGAGAGAGCACGTGAACTGTTTTTTGAAGAAAATCGTAAAACAGAAATGACGAGAATGTCTTTCCTTTTTGCAAAAACCGGTAAGGCAGCTGAAAATGGAAAAGTGTACTCTTTGGCTAATATCTCTGAAAGTAATTATTTATATGACAGAGTTATAGCTAAGAATAACTTTTATAAATTGGGTATTGTTACTAATCACAATGATAAGTACACGATAAGTCCGTATCACATTTTATGGCCCGTTCCAACCCTCGCTATCAATGCAAATAGTAATGGGCGTATAAACCAAAATAAGGGGTATGTAGGTTTTGAAAACAACGTTCCGGCATTGGACAAAATACCTGACTAGTATTAATTGAAAAGTAAATAGTTCTCACAAAATTGATAAAGTAGAAATGCGAGCTTACAACTCGCATTTTTAAATAGGCGGAATACTTAAATTTAAAATAATGACTGATATTAATAACGCTAACAGCAGACGCACCTTTTTAAAGAACACAATTAAAGCAACGGCAGGCACGGTGGCACTGGCCGGTTTTCCAACAATTGTTCCTGCATCAGTTTTTGGAAAAAATGCACCCAGCAATAAAATTAATATCGGGCAAATTGGTATTGGCCGTATTGCCCGCACTCACGATCTCGTTGAGACTTTCAAATATGATATAGCTAATATTATGGCTGTCGCAGATGTTGACAGAACCCGTTTAGAAAGTGGCAAGAAAATGATCGAAGGCTGGTACGCCAAGAAAACCGGAAAGGCCAACTACATGGATGTAAAAATATATGATGACTATAAAGCGTTGCTGGCTAACAAAGACATTGATGCAGTCATAATAAGTACACCCGATCATTGGCATGCTCAGCCGGCGATAGAAGCCGCACTGGCAGGTAAGCACATCTACTGCCAAAAACCTACATCACTAACTATTGAGGAGGGACGCCAGATGAGCGACATCGTAAGAAAGTCTGGAGTAGTATTTCAATTGGGTAGTCAGCAACGTTCGTTAGATCCATGGCCACAATTTAAAAGAGCCTGTGAGCTTGTCAGAAATGGAAGGATTGGAAAGCTACATTCAGTACACGTCGGACTGCCTTCTGATCCATCTGGTGGAAACACCGCTGAAATGCCAATTCCTGCAAATTTCAATTACGACATGTGGCTGGGTTCCACTCCTTATATCTATTACACTGTCGACAGGGTTCATTCACTAACAGATCCCAATTCACGGGGAGGGTGGCTGCGCTGCGAGCAATTTGGGGCAGGAATGATTACCGGTTGGGGAGTACATCATATAGACATCGCCCATTGGGGAATGAATACTGAATTGACAGGTCCTGTTGAAATTGAAGCTACTGCTGATTTTCCAACAAAAGGGTTGTGGAACGTGCATGGCGACTATGAGGCAAAGATGAAATATGCCAATGGTGTAAACATGTTTTTGAGTAGCAAAAATCCAAACGGCATTAAATTCGAAGGCTCCGATGGGTGGATCTTTGTTACCCGCGGCAATGTAGGCGTCACAGCTTCAGATCCAACATCAGGCAAAGTTGAAAAGGCTTTTAATGCAAGCAATCCTGCTTTACTTACATCTGTTATCGGGCCTAATGAAACTCATTTATACTCAAGCCCCGAGCAACATGGCAACTGGTTAGATTCAATTCAAACTAAGAAACCAAATATTAGTCCTGCCGAAGTTGCTCATCGTTCATGCAGTGCGTGTCTTTTAGTACATGCGGCAATGAAAACAGAAGGCAAGTTGTATTGGGACCCTAAAAAAGAAGTCTTCAAAAATAATATCGAAGCAAACAAACTATTATCCAGACCTCAACGCTTTCCTTATGGAACTAATTATGTGGTAAATAAGAAAGCCTGATAAAAAAGTCGAAACAATTCCGCTCCATTCAAATGGTTGCTCATAAAACCTTCACCCGAAAGCTTTTTATTAAATCTGCTTTCGGGTTTATTTCAATACATTTTTAACGCTCCTAAATTCAGCTTTTATATATATCGCTTTATGAAAAAAATCAATTTCTCAATACTCATTTCGTTTGTTTTTCTTACCGCATCCTTCACTTCATCTCATGCCCAAAAGTCGATGAATTGGAAAAATGTTAGGGTTTTGGTCTATACAAAAAACGGTAAAGGATATGTGCATGAGAACATTCCAAGTGCGGTCAACTGCATTCAGAAATTGGGTAAGCAATACGGCTTCAAAGTAGATACGTCAAGAGAAGCTTCTATAATGACAGAGAATAATCTGAAACAATATTCTCTCCTCATTTTCCCCAGTACCAATAATGATGTTTTCGATACCGACGCACAGCGTCTTGCATTTCGCAGGTATATAGAAGCTGGTGGCGGGTTTGTTGGTCTTCATTCTGTAACCGGTACCGAACGTAATTGGAAATGGTTTAAAATGATGTTGGGAGGAACCTTTGCATGGCATGCTAACTTTCAGAAATTTACGGCAAAAGTTATTGATCCTTCACATCCATCAATGGTAGGATTGCCAAAAGTGTGGGAACGAGCTGATGAATGTTATTTTGCTAAAGAGCTCTATCCGGGTCCCCGGGTTTTGGCAGTTCATGACATCACCACATTAAACACCAGGGATACAGTTCAAAAGAATTTAATTATAAAAAATGCAGGGGGTTATTCTGATATGTATCCTTCTGTGTGGTATTACGATTACGACGGTGGGCATACCTGGGTTACAGTTTATGGCCACGATAAAAAAGATTATTCAGATCCTGTCTATGTCAAACACGTTCTCCAGGGCATACAATATGTAGCCAGCAAGGTTAAGGCAAGGAATTTTAGTAAGGCTTATGCTGATTCAAGAGATACCCCGCTTCGATATTAGAAAAAAAATCACCTTAATGTAATGGAACCTATCTAATTTACGCTTTAACCGAAAAGCTTATCATTTCATGAAAATCTCCAGCTATGAATTGTTCCAGGTACCTCCGCGTTGGTTGTTCTTGAAAATAGTAACAGATGATGGCATTATTGGCTGGGGAGAGCCTGTCATTGAAGGCAGGGCTGCAACGGTAAAAGTAGCGGTAGATGAATTGATGGAAAACCTCATTGGGAAAGATCCGATGGATATAGAAGACCATTGGAACGTGATGTATCGCGCAGGGTTTTATAGAGGCGGACCAATTTTGATGAGTGCTATTTCGGGTATAGACCAGGCACTTTGGGACATCAAAGGGAAGTTTTATAACGCGCCAATTCACCAATTGCTTGGGGGTAAAGCTCACACTGCTATGAAGATCTATTCATGGATCGGTGGCGACAGGCCTTCCGAAGTTGGGCAAGCTGCGAAAGCACTTATTGCCCAGGGCATCACTGCCCTTAAAATGAACGCTACCGAAGAATTACAATACATCGATTCCCACGACAAGATTGACCATGCCATTGCCCGTATTGCTGCCGTGCGAGAGGCTGTAGGGGCATCCGTTGGTATAGGTATCGATTTTCATGGAAGGGTACATAAGCCGATGGCTAAAACACTGGCAAAGGAGCTTGAGCCTTATCACCCAATGTTTATTGAAGAGCCGGTCTTACCCGAGAATAATGAAGCTTTACGCGAAATCGCTCAGCATACAACCATTCCAATTGCAACAGGCGAGCGCATGTTTTCCAGGTGGCATTTTAAAAACCTGCTCAAGGATGGTTATGTAGATATCATCCAACCCGATGTATCACACGCCGGCGGCATTACCGAGTGTAAAAAGATTATTTCTATGGCTGAGGCGTTTGATGTTGCGGCCGCTCCTCATTGCCCTCTTGGCCCGATTGCGCTTGCCGCTTGCCTGCAGGTAGACGCCACTTGCCACAACGCTTTTATCCAGGAGCAGAGCCTTGGAATACACTACAACCGGGGAAATGATTTGCTCGATTATCTTGTCGATAAGTCTGTTTTCGATTATGAAAATGGATATGTAAAAATTCCTGAAGCTCCGGGACTTGGTATTGAGATAAACGAAGACTATGTTAGAAAAATGGCTGCAATAGGACATAACTGGAGAAATCCTGTATGGAGACATGAAGATGGAAGTGTAGCCGAATGGTGAAGTTCGTGCCATGCTTTTATCATAACCTAAAGATTAAGTAGAGCGATTTTTTTTGAGCCGAACATTTTTGCATTGGGAAACATCGTTGCGTCGCACTCTTGTACTTTTTTTCGATATTCAGCAATAGCAAACGTCTTATCATTTCATTGATCAACTTGTCATGACCAACCCCCTAACTGCAACTAAACCTACTCGCATCAGGTTTGGTATTCTTGCGCTCATTTTTGGCAACGTGATTATTAATTATATGGATCGCAGCAACATTTCTGTGGCCGCCTCTGCTATTTCAAAAGACTTACAGCTAACGCCCGTTCAATTAGGCCTTATTTTTTCCGCCTTCGGTTGGACGTACGCTGCCCTTCAAATCCCTGGCGGAATTTTGGTTGATCGTATAAAGCCGAGACTATTGTATGCACTTTGTTTGATCTCGTGGTCTTTGGTGACACTTTTACAAGGAGTGCTAAAAGGGTTCGGAATGTTATTTAGTCTTCGTCTTGCAACAGGTGCTTTCGAAGCTCCATCGTTTCCTATAAACAACCGCGTTGTTACTTCCTGGTTTCCTGACAATGAACGGGCTTCTGCTATAGCCACTTATACTTCCGGACAATTTATTGGACTTGCTTTTTTAACACCGGTGCTTACTACCATCGAACATTTCCTTAAATGGAGAGGGCTTTTCATAATTACCGGTTTGATAGGAATTATATGGGGTATCGTTTGGTACTTTTTTTATCGCGACCCAATGGATCACGCCAGGGTAAACAAGGAAGAATTAGATCATATAGAACAGGGTGGTGGAGTGATCAATCGGTCGGCTACAAAAGGTAAGGAAGCAAAGACAACTTTTAAATGGACGAACCTTAAAGAAGTATTTATCCATAGAAAATTATGGGGCATTTATATAGGCCAGTTTTGTGCAACGTCGACTATGTGGTTTTTTCTTACCTGGTTTCCAACTTACCTCGTCAAATACCGCGGGATGGATTTTTTAAAATCGGGCTTTTTAGCATCGTTTCCATTTTTAGCCGCATTTGCAGGAGTATTGCTTTCAGGGTTTCTATCGGATTATTTAATCAAGAAAGGAGTCTCAGTTAATGTCGCAAGGAAGACACCGATCATAGTTGGCCTTATACTATCGATTTCAATTGTTGGAGCAAACTATGTCGATAATGCGGCTCTTATAATTCTTTTCATGACCATAGCTTTTTTTGGCAATGGCCTGGCTGCCATTTCATGGGTTTTCGTTTCTACATTAGCACCGAAACATTTGATTGGTTTAACGGGTGGCGTTTTTAACTTTATAGGAAACCTGTCTTCTGTAGTCGTTCCGCTTGTTATAGGGTTTTTAGTCACAGGCGGCAACTTTGCTCCTGCACTTTTTTTCGTTGGCACGCTTGCTTGCATCGGTGCGTGTTCTTATATCTTTCTTGTTGGAAAAGTGCAAAGAATTGAAGTAAAGGAGAAAAGCGCCAACTACCTATAAGGCAATCTGTACTGAGGCTACTATTGTATTTTCTTTTCTCGTCCTTGTGTTCTTCGTGTTACACTTTGTGTTCTTTGTGCTCCTTTTTTTTGGAACACGAAGGGCACAAAGGAGCCACAAAGAACACAACGGAAGGCCGCCACCTTTGGAATTTAAAGTATACCTGGAAGTATGTGGAGAAACCGGGTCATTGTGTTCTTCGTGTTACACGTTGTGTTCTTTGTGCTCCCTTTTTGGAACACGAAGGACACAAAGCGGGCACAAAGAACACAAAGTAAAATGGTTTTGTATGGGAGCCTCTTAATGAACGCAGTGTTGTTTCAATCTTAATAATGTTCGTTGTCTAATAACGCTCTGCTCGTTGTGTTCTTCGTGTTACACGTTGTGTTCTTTGTGCTCCCAGGGACCACGAAGGACACGAAGCCTGCACAAAGAACACAACGTAAAAGGCTGCCCATGCAAATATGTTGATGAACGGAGCGTCGCAACGATGATGAATGAAGAACTATTGCTTGTCCCCAAAAACATCAAACATCAACATAGAAATTACTGACTGATCATTTTTGAATAAATTTTATAAAAAAGCAGAATTAAAAAGAATTTGATAAGTAAATAAAAAGATATAGTTTTTCTTTTAAATTACTTACACTCAACTGCTTAGTCTCTTTATGTAAATCTTGCCATATATGCAAAGAAGAAGTTTTATTAAATCAGCAATGGTTGGATCAACGGCTGTACTAGTTGGTGCTCCTCTCTTAAAAGCTCGTGCCGCAACAACCCATGCTGCTGTTTCCTCTTTAAAGATTACGAAAATCAGGTATTATAGTATTCCCGGTTATAATAAGCCTCTGTTTAACCAGGCGCGGGGCGTGGTAGAAATCGAAACAGATGGTGGCATTATTGGCATTGGTGAAGGTGGCTCAAAAGATATGATTGAACAATGTGCTCAAATGATGATTGGTGAAGACCCCTTTAGAATTGAACATATCTGGCAAAACGTTTATAGGGGTATGTTTTACCCTCCCGGACGTGAAAAACTGCATGCACTCGGAGCATTGGAAATGGCATTGTGGGATATTAAAGGTAAAGCCCTGAATGTACCTGTTTATGATTTGCTTGGTGGTGCTACCCGTGAATTTGTAGAATGTTATGCGACAGGGTTTAGCGCGTCTAAAGCAACGACCGAAGAACAAAGAGCACAGGACTGTATTGCAGCCGGATTAAGAAGTTACCGCATTGGTCCAACCGGTGGAAATGGAGATGTGCGTTTTGACTTTTATGACAATGCTAAAAAAACAATAGATTTTTGTAAAAGAATAGATGCAGCCGTTGGAGGGGGAGGTAATTGGGCCATTGATTTACATACGAGGTTTGATATGACAGAAGGCATAAAAGTTTGCAATGCATTGGAAGCGTTGGAACCTTATTTTGTAGAAGACATTGTAAGATCAGAAAACCCGGGCGTGTATAAATCGGTTCGACAAATGACGAAAGTACCGATAGCCGTAGGAGAGCAGTTTGGTGACCGATGGGATATAAACGACCTAATTGAAAACAGGTTAATCGATTATACAAGAGTTACATTGCCAAATACAGGTGGTATTTCAGAATTTAAGAAAATTTGTTCAATGGCCGAAACCCACTACGTCGGAATGATCCCTCATTTTACAGGCCCTTTATCAACCGCTGCTCTTGTGCATGTACTTGGCTCAAGTTCACCAAACCGCTGCCTGATGGAACTTGGGGGCGGAGCACCAGAAAAACCGCCTTATTTCAACGAGGATTATCTCCTTTTTAAAAACGGCAAATTATACCTTAACCCCGCTCCGGGGTTGGGGGTTAAGTTTGATCGAAAGAAAGTGACGTTTGTAATGGAGATAACAGAAAAAACGAAATTTCCTCACCCGGTTTTAAAAGCACCGGACGGTTCTATACACAACTGGTAATACACCCCAAACCCCTAAAGGGGCTTAGAGAAAGGGTAAATGATTTTTTACTTATTAGGCAATTAATGGAAAAACTATTATTGGGTTGTGATTGGGGAACCTCTTCATTCCGCCTGCGCTTGTTCGATACCTCGACTCAAGATGTGATTGGAGAAGTGCAAACAGCTGACGGCATTGCAAAGATGAATAGCTCATGGCAGGAGGCCAATACCCAAAACAATACAATTAGTAAAACAAGTTTTTTTCGTCAATACCTTAAAGAACAAATGGAAGCTTTATCTGCTAAAACTTCTGTAGCCCTACATAATTTATCCATTGTAATTTCCGGAATGGCATCTTCAACAATAGGGATGGAAGATGTACCATATGCAAAAATGCCATTTGCCCTGGATGGAAGTGATGTGAACTTTAAGTTGCTCAAAGCTGAAAATAACTTTCCTAACGACATCATTTTGATCTCAGGCGTATGCAGTCAAAATGATGTAATGCGGGGAGAAGAAACGCAGTTAATTGGTCTGGTCGCATTATTAGAACAATCCGGAAATAAATTACAAGATGGTGTTTTAATATTTCCCGGCACTCATTCAAAACACATTCATGTAAAGAACGGCCAATTAATGAACTTCAACACGTTCATGACTGGCGAAGTCTTTAGTATTATCAGTAATCATAGTATTTTGAAAAACTCTATTGAAAAAGATGATTCAAGTGAGCTTTCAGAAACTGATGTAAATGCATTTAAATCGGGCGTTCGTTATGCTAAAGAAACCGGAATTCTAAACGGTTTATTTACTGTGCGAACAAACCAATTGTTTGATAAGCTTGATAAAAAGCAAAACGCATTTTACTTAAGTGGATTGCTAATTGGCGAAGAATTGAAATACCTTTTAAAAAACGATGAACTATCGCTTGCGCTGTGCAGCGCCAGTAATTTATCCCGGTTTTATGAACTTGCTATTGAAGAGCTGAACCTACTGCAACGGACCACAATAGTTCCAACAGAGTTGGTCGATAGCGCCGCGCTTGAAGGGCAAAGGGTAATATTTCAAAAACATGTTTTAAATAAACAAAACGTATGAGTGAAAGTCTGTTTTCATGGGATTTATTTAATAGAGTTCCTGTGATAGGAATAATCAGGAATCTAAGTATGGAAGAAGTAGTTCAAATCTTGCCATTGTACTACGAAGCGGGGTTGACGACAATTGAAATAACGATGAATACAGCCGGAGCAGAAGAGATGATCGGGCATGCAAGAGATCTATTCAAATGGAAACTAAACGTTGGTGCGGGAACAGTTTGTACCAAAAATGATTTGGAGAAAGCTCTTGATGCCGGGGCTCAATTTATAGTAACCCCAATCATGCGGAAAAAAATTATTCGCGCATGTGTTAAAAAAGAAATACCAATTTTTCCTGGGGCGTTTACGCCAAGCGAGATTTATGAGGCATGGTCAGAAGGAGCCTCGATGGTAAAAGTGTTTCCTGCAGCTACACTTGGCGCCGATTATATAAAAGATGTAAAAGCACCTTTAGGCCAGGTGAAATTAATGCCTACAGGAGGTATTGATCTTGAAAATATAGAAAGCTTCAAAAAAGCGGGTGCTGAAGGTTTTGGCGTAGGAAGCCCCCTTTTCAAGAAAAACCTCATTAGGGATAAAGACTGGAATGGGCTAAAAGAACATTTTAAAAAGTTTGTAGAAAAAGTATCTGTTGCCGGTTAATCGATTAAGAAGAATGTTGTAGTTCATCACGCTTTGCAAATGAAAACCCCATGAATGCTCACGACAAAAATTAAGAATTACAGGTGGCTTATCGTAGTGTTGTTATTCTTTGCTACAACAATCAACTATCTCGACAGGCAGATAATTGGTCTGCTTAAACCAATACTTGAAAAGGAATTTGGCTGGAGCGAAACTGATTATGCTCATATAGTTATGGCGTTTACAGCTGCTTATGCTATTGGGCTCGTATCCTTTGGTTGGCTAATAGATAAAATAGGAACGAAGATTGGATACGCGATCACCATCATTATTTGGAGTGTTGCAGGAATGCTGCATGCATTAGCAAGAAGCGCTTTTGGATTTGGCCTGGCAAGGGTAGGATTGGGGATTGGAGAAGCCGGGAACTTTCCCGCAGCAATGAAGACTGTTGCAGAATGGTTTCCTAAGAAAGAAAGGGCATTGGCAACAGGTATTTTTAATGCAGGAACAAGCATTGGTGTTGTAGTCGCTTTACTTGTAGTTCCCCTGATTTTAAACTATTACGGCTGGCAGGAAGTGTTTTGGATTACAGGAGCATTTGGTTTTGCCTGGTTAATCTTTTGGTGGATCTTTTACGAAGTCCCGTCTAAACAAAAGCGTTTATCGGCTGAAGAATATGCTTATATAACAAGCGGGCAAGATGTTGAGAAAGATAAATCAGTGGTTCATGCAGTTAGCTGGCGAAAATTATTTTTATTTCCGCAAACATGGGCGATGATTACCGGCAAGGGTCTGATAGACCCGATCTATTGGTTTTTTCTGTTTTGGCTTCCATCTTATTTCTCTTCCAGATTTAGCCTTGACCTTAAAAAGCCTAGTCTTCAATTGATGATTATTTATGCGGCCACTACCATTGGAAGCATTGGAGGCGGTTACCTCTCGTCGTGGTTGATAAAAAAAGGTTGGCCGGTCTTAAAAGCCAGGAAGACTGTGCTTATCATATTTGCCTTCCTCGAAGTTTCAATCATCGTTGCACAATTTGCCAAAGAAGCCTGGGTTGCTGTCGCGCTTATAAGTTTGGCTGTTGCTGCTCACCAGGCGTGGGCTACCAATGTATTTACAATGGCCTCTGATATGTTTCCCACAGAAGCAGTGAGTTCGGTAGTGGGTATCGCAGGCATGGCAGGAGCGATAGGCGGCATCTTATTCCCGATATTAATCGGAAGCCTGCTGGATACTTATAAATCAGCCGGTAACCTGGCAGGCGGTTATCACCTGATCTTTACCCTATGCGGTTTTACCTATTTATTTGCCTGGACCATCATTCACTTGTTGACCAGGAAATCGGGTAAGGTTAACATCAGTCAATTAAACTAGTCTAACGATAACAACTAAAAACTACTGCATATGAAAAAATTGGATACTGAATTTTCTTCTGGTCGAAGGGATACGATGAAAAAAATGGCCCTTGGTTCAGCCGCTGGTCTCTTAGGCCTGATGCATAGTCCTTTTGCAAATGCACGAAAACCAGAAACACCCGAAAGATATAAGATAGGAATGGCACCGGTAAAAATAAGAAGCGTCAAAGCCATTGCAACCGCACCGGAAGGCAGTAACCTGATCGTTGTAAAAATTGAAACTTCCGAACCGGGGTTATACGGTTTGGGTTGCGCAACTTTTACTCAACGTGCAGCAGCAGTGGTTACGGCTATCAACAGTTACCTGTCTGACTTCTGTATTGGTAAAGATGTAGATAACATCGAAGACATGTGGCAGTCGTTTTATGTAAGTTCTTATTGGCGCAACGGACCGGTTTTAAATAATGCATTAAGCGGATTAGACCAGGCCTTATGGGACATAAAAGGCAAACGGGCGAATATGCCGGTATACCAATTACTAGGCGGAAAAAGCAGGTTTGCAGTAGAGTGTTATGAACATGCAAGCGGAAATACTCCGGAGGCAGTTGCTGAAAGCGTACAGAAATATATGGCCCAGGGTTTTCGTCATGTTCGCATTCAACAGGGCGGCTATGGTGGAACTGGGGCAAACACCCTAAAACCTGATTTTAAAGCTGCAGGATTTGGATACGAAGGAGACAATTTCATGAGCGAGAGAGCTTACCTGAAGTCTGTACCAAAAATGTTTAATGTGGTGCGTAAAGCTTGCGGCGACGATGTCGAATTATTGCACGATGTACACGAGCGTGTTCAGCCGATGGATGTAATCAACATGATCAAAAGGGTAGAAGAATACAACCCGTATTTTATCGAAGATCCTTTTTCTCCGGAGAACATGGAGTGGTTTAAACAACTCAGAATGAGTACCAGCGTACCAATTGCAATGGGTGAGTTGTTCAATAACAACAACGAATACAAAATGCCTATGGTCAACCAATGGTTCGATTACATAAGGGTACACGTTTCGCAAATTGGTGGAATCACTCCTGCAATGAAAATTGCCCGGTTGGGAGAATGGTTCAATATAAAAACTGCCTTTCACGGTCCCGGAGACGTTTCACCTGTAGGTCATGCTGCTCATGCACATATCGATTTAAACGTCTGGAACTTCGGCATACAGGAAGCCGTTCATTTTTCAGATAAATTAAAGAGTGTCTTTACAGGTTGTCCTACCATGAACAATGGATACATGTCAGTAAACGAAGCACCAGGAATTGGCGTAGACATAAATGAAAAAGAGGCTGCAAAATACCCGATCGGTACAAAGTCGAACTGGCAGGTAAGGAAGAGTGACGGAACGATTATAAGGCCATAGTTTTGAGTTGAAAGTTTTGAGTTGCGGGTTTTGAGTTTCGGGTTTTGAGTTTCGGGTTTTGGGGTTTGAGTTTTGGGTTTTGAGTTGCAATTGCAGGGCGGGGTTAGGAAGTTTTTTTTGGTCCGGGCTTTCGAAGCCCTGTTCATCATTGTTGCGTCGCACACTTGTGCATTTCTTTCTTATATGAACGGCCTTGTTGTTTAAGCGTTACTATAGATAATTTTTAAGAGAATAAAGAAAAGAGCTGTGAAAAGATGATCGTCTTTTTATAGCTCTTTTTTTAAAATCAACAATATTTTGTTTAACAAGGCTACTGCCGAGAGGCAAGAGAGGGTCTTAATAATTTATAACACCAAAAATAGTCGCACAATACGAGTAAGCAATTCAGCAGGGCAAACGCATCTTACATTTTTCTGCTAATTATTTGGGTTTTGTTGTGCCGTAGCTACAATTGATGGGTACCAAGGTATCTAATGTTGTGTACCAGGCGTTCCTTCGGAACGCCGTGTGCTATTTGTTATTATTATCTACACACCAAAAGTCCCTAACCAGACTAAAAACATGGTCGTTCCTTCTACTTATAAGTATCTATTAGAGTAAAATAAATTAGACGCGTTTGCCCTGAGCCATTCAGTGATTCGAAAAAAAGTAGCAAAAATTGCTTACCGGAATTGCTACAAATAGTCCTTTGTGGATTGGTTATGCAATTGCTGGCCAACGTTTCAGTTTCTAAGCATCGTTTTATTCCGCTGTTGCGCAAAAAGCCAGTCCCATAACCCCTGCGTTCCACTGACCTTATCCCATATGTTATGACCTTCGCCTTTGTATTCAGTGTAAAGAGGATGTCCACCTGCTTTTTTAATAGCAGCAATCATATCGCGGGAGCCGTTTACCGGAACG
>JAOQAJ010000122.1 GCA_025963675.1 Segetibacter sp. | reverse complement strand
TACCAAAAACAAAAAAGCAGTTCTTTGTAATTTACATTGAACTGCTTCTAAATCATTCCAGGCATATAATTTTCCCTCAAAGCTCCCTTTAGGGCGGGGGGCTATTTCAACTTATCTAAAGCGACTTTAATTCTTGAAAAGCCTTTTTCAATGTTTTCCATGCTGTTTGCAAAACCTATACGAATGCAATTTGGAGATCCAAACGCAGAGCCGGTAACGGTGGAAACATTTGCTGTGTGAAGCAAATACATGCAAAGATCTTCAGCATTCTCAATTTTAGTTTCACCGTCTGACGTTCCAAACAAACTGCTGATATCAGGGAAAATATAAAATGCACCTTCAGGAACATAACATTTAAACGAAGGAATCTCGCACACCAACTCCTGCACCCGGTTCTTTCTTCTTTCAAATTCCTTAACCATTGCAAAAGAAGGTTCAAGATCAGCTGTTAAAGCAACAACGGCCGCTCTTTGAGCTATTGAGTTTGGACCGCTGGTAAACTGACCCTGTAATTTTTCGCACGCTTTTGCTATCTCAGCAGAGGCGGCAATATAACCTAGCCTCCAACCGGTCATTGCGAAGCCTTTACTTAATCCGTTTACAATGATCACCCTGTCTTTTATTTCGTCGAACTGGGCAATGCTCTCGTGTCCACCAACAAAATTTATGTACTCATAAATTTCGTCACTCATGATATAGATATTCGGGTATTTCACGAATACATCTGCGAGACCTTCCAACTCCTCCTTGCTGTAAACCGCTCCTGAAGGATTACAAGGAGACGAAAACATGAAGAGTTTTGTTTTTTCGGTAATTGTCGCTTCTAATTGTGCTGGTGTAATTTTATAATTGCTTTCGATCGTTGTTTCAATCGGAACGACTACGCCTTCAGCTATTTTAACCAGCTCAGAATAAGTTACCCAATACGGTGTTGGAATAATCACTTCTTCACCCTTATCTACAACCGCTAAAATCAGGTTTGCAATACTTTGCTTAGCTCCTGTGGAGGTAACAATGTTTTCGGGCTTATAGTCAAGGTTATTATCACGTTTTAGTTTATGACACACTGCCTCTTTTAAATCCAGGTAACCTCCTACAGGCGTATAATGAGAATAATTGTCATTAATTGCTTTAATAGCAGCCTGTTTGATGTGTTCCGGTGTATCGAAGTCAGGTTCACCGAGACTAAGGTCTACAACATCTTTTCCCTCGCTTCTGAGTTGACGGCCAAGCTTAGCCATTTTGAGGGTTTCTGGTTCAGCAAAACGATCTAAAATACTTGATAAAGACATGAAGTTTTTTATTTTGGACGCAAATGTAGGGAAAAAGCTTTTAGGTGTTAGCTTCCGGATGCCGGGAAAAAGCTTCTAGCGGTTAGCTGGTAGCTGCTAGCTTTCAATATTTGCATTTGGGTGGTTGAAAAAATAATGTTTTCTCCAGTGGCTTTCGAACTAGCCCAACCATTGTAATTGCCTTTTTGCTAAAAAAGATCTGAAAAGTCAGATCCAGACAGCAGGCTTGTTCAACTTGTTTTTTAGGTTGATCAAATGCAACTCTAAAGCCGAAATTATAAACTCAAAACTCTGTTCAACTCACCATCTTCACAACCATTTCCTTCATTAGATCTGCATCTGAAGTGCCGGCGTCGTGTATGCCAATGCTTCTTAAATTATATTCATGCAACAGCAGTAATATTTTTTCAACTCCCTGTATCCCAAATGTCTTGGCTGTGGCAAGGGCGTCTTTAGCTGCATAAAAATTATTACTAAAAAGTCCCTTTACCCCGTTTTCGCTTTTATCATCCATTCCAAAAATTGAATAGACTTTACTGAAATAGGAATACACTGCGGGAAGGATTAATTGAATCGGTGCAGCTTTAGGGTTAGCCTTAAAGTACTGAATGATCCGGATGGCTTTTGCGAGATCCTTTTTTCCTATTGCGGCCTGCAATTCAAAAGCATTAAACTCTTTACTGATACCAACATATTTTTCAACTGCATTTTCATCAATCGTTTTGGAATTGCCCAGGTTGATCCAGACTTTTTCTACCTCATTTTCTAATCTGCTTAAATCATTTCCAATGTTGTCTATTAATAATTGCAAAGCTTGCGGCGTGATCTCGTAACCTTTCGATTGAATCATTCCCTTTGTCCAATCCGGCAACTGATTTTCAAATATTTTTTTAGTTTGAAACAATTCACCGTTCTTCTTAATAACCTTCGAAAAGTTGGTTCTGCCGTCCATCTTTTTATCCTTGTAGGCCACTACAAAAATCGTAGATGCTAAAGGCTTGCTCACATATCCTTCGAGCTTTTCAATATCTTTCATGTGCTGGGCTTCCTTCAGCAAAACTACCTGCCTTTCAGAAAACATTGGGTATCGGCGGCACGCGTTCACGACAGCTGTCCAGTCTGCATCCCGGCCATAAAAAACGGTAAGGTTAAAACTGGCTTCGCTTTCATTTAGAATTTTATGCTCGGCATAATCGACTATTTTATCTATAAAATAAGGCTCCTCTCCTTCCAGCCAATAAATAGGCTTGAACGCACCTATTTTCCACTCAGATAGTATTTTTTCTACAGACATATTTTTTATAAAATCACTGTTGCAATATAATATTGGCACAGCGTTTAGTAGTTTTACTATACTCTTATTTCAAAAATACATTCCGTTTTTTGAAATTATCGTGCAGCCTTTTATTATTTCAACTAGTCTCTACTTGGTTATGTATATTATTAAAACTTCAATCATCCTATTTTTCTCTATTTTATTCCTGGTACTGATAGTAATATCACTAAGGGGGTTTTTCGATAAAGTTTTCGATGAAGACTGAAAAAATTCCATTTTCCCTTACAACAATTCTATCACCATAGAACTTGCCCCGCCGCCGCCATTGCACACTCCGGCTGCGCCATATCTGCCTTTGTTTTGTCTTAAGACGTTTATTAACGTAACAATTATCCTTGCTCCGCTACATCCAAGCGGATGACCGAGCGACACTGCACCTCCGTGTACATTTACCTTTGCGGGATCAAGCTTCATCCGGCGCGTATTTTCGATACCTACTACCGCAAAAGCTTCATTTAACTCAAAGAAGTCTATATCTTCCATTTTCAACCCCGCTCTTTCAACTGATTTAGGCACCGCGATAGACGGAGTAGTTGTAAACCATTTCGGGTCTTGTTCCGCATCAGCATAGCTAACAATTTTCGCTAATGGTTTCAACCCAAGTTCCTCCATTTTTTCTTTGCTCATAAGTACAACGGCCGCGGCACCGTCATTCATAGTAGAGGCATTTGCTGCCGTAACCGTTCCCTCTTTACTAAACGCCGGGCGCAGTTCAGGTATTTTATCAAATTTTACATTAAAAGGCTCATCGTCTTTGCTTACTACGATTGGTTCTCCTTTGCGTTGCGGTATTTCTACAGCGACAACTTCATCTGAAAATCTCCCTTCATTCCATGCAGCCTGGCTGCGTTTATAACTTTCAATAGCGAAAGCATCTTGTTCTTCGCGGCTTATTCCACATTCCTTTGCACAAAAGTCTGCAGCATTACCCATTGCAAGGCCGTCGTATACGTCGGTCAAACCATCTTTTGCGATTCCGTCAATCAAAACACTATTGCCATATTTATTACCCCAACGCATGTTTTCAATATAAAAAGGAACATTGCTCATACTTTCCATTCCGCCAGCCACTATAATGTCAGCTTCTCCTAATGCAATACTTGCAGCCCCCTGGGCAATCGCCTTCATCCCGCTTGCACAAACTTTATTTACGGTCGTACAAATTACTGTATCAGGAAGACCAGAAGCTTTACATGCTTGCCTTGCAGGCGCTTGTCCCAATCCGGCCTGAATGACATTCCCCATTAATAATTCATCTACCTGCCCAGGTTCAATTCCTGCTTTTGCTACCGCCGCATTTATAGCGATTGCACCTAGCCTGGTAGCACTCAATTCCTTCAGTGAACCACCAAAACTTCCAATAGGTGTGCGAACCGCAGATATGATATAAACTTCTCTTGTTGTCATAGAAACAATCGTATTTAATTGTAAGCCGAATCAAAGATAAGCGATAAGCTTTTCTAAAGAATTTTTGGGGAAACGTAGCGGTCTGAGGAATGAGCTAAAAAAAGTAAGCGCAATTATTTGGAGCCAGGCATCATATCATTTTTAATGCTGCCGTTGCGTCGCACTCGTGTACTTTTGGGTTTCTTTTCAGCATCTATCGCACTTTGACGAATAAAGTTTGTAAAGTACCCGCCTTGAAAATATCGGTACCTAATCCAGTTCCACCTTCATCAACCAGTCCGTTTGGGCATCATTTCCTACCATAAATATCTGTTCATCAAATTTCTCGAATCCGAATTTTTTATAAAAGTCTATCGCCCTGATATTGTGTTCCCAAACCCCTAAGTATAACGTCTTCAAATTCATGTTTTGGGCAAAAGTTTTTGAAAATTCAATAAAGGCTTTACCCAATCCTGATCCAAGCTTTTCTTTTATTACGTAAACCCTTGAAATCTCCAGAGCCGGACGATCGAAATGCCTGGATTGGGCGGAAGACAACTTGATATACCCGCTTATCGTATTATCATCTTTGGCAAAGAAAAAATGATTACACTGTTGCAGCATTTCATGTTGCAGAATCTGCTCGTTGAATGAATGCCGCAGAAAGTGGTCCATATCTTCCTTTTTATTAAACGCCGAAAAAGTATCGTAAAAAGTGCTTCGGCTAACTTCGCAAAGCAACTTTAATTCATTCATTCTAACTGGTACTATGTGTAGTGGCATGAATGCAAATTTAGACAAAGCCATTCTGTTGGACGAAACATCAGATACCTGATTCTATCTGTCAAAAGGCAAATGCAAAGGACGTTAAATAGCAAAAATAGAAGCGATGTATTTATTACGAAAAGCCATAAAAGGCGAAATTTTCCTTACATTGGTTACGTTTAATTTATATGAAATCTATTGCAGTTGCTATTAGTTTATTCCTTACTCAAGCCTTATTGGCTCAGCAGCCGCGTATTACTATCGAAGCAGGCAAAAGTGTTGGTGAGGTCATCACTCCCGCAATTTCATTTCGATACAAAGAGTTTAAACCGGGGCGAATACTTTTAAAGGATGACGTTTTGTACGAGGCTAAATTGAATTACAACTTGTTTAATGGAGACATTGTGTTTGCTGCTCCAGGTGGTGATACCCTTGCCCTTGTCAAAGAGCAAATGCTTAATTTAAAACTTGTTTCTATCGATACCGACCTGTACGTGTACAATAAAGGCTACCTGCAAATTATCAAGGAAAATAAGAGTTGGAGCCTGGCACGAAAACAGAAATATTTTGAGATCAGCAGGGAAAAAATGGGCGCATATAACCTTAGCGCTCCCACAAGTTCCATTGACTCTTATAATTCTTTTTCTGACCGTAGTAATTTGAGGCATGACCTCGTGGTAAGGGAAAACATCACCCTGGTTCTGAGAACAGAATATTTTATCGGCGATCCTTATAAATTTTTCTTACCCGCCACCAGGAAAAACTTCGAGAAGATTTTTTTTAAAAAAAGAAAGGCGCTTGATTCTTACCTAAAAGAACATGAAGTTGATTTCAAAGATGAAAAGCAGGTAACCGCATTATTTTTATACCTGAGCGACGGTCCGTAAGAATTTCAGAGCGTGTACTTTCTGGTATAGTTACCGTTCTATCCGTATAATCTTATTTTGTAATCATTGCCTCATATGTTTTTCTTGCCTGTTCGTAGGCCGCTTTTGCTGCCGGCAGTTCTTCTTTGCGTATTGCAGGGCTTTTTGTAGACCAGCATTTGTCGACTACATCACGACACCAAATCGCACTTTTCTGATCAACAATTGGTTTGCCATCAACTATTACAAATATTGGGTTGGTATGTGCACTGGAATTAATTCGAACGGCTAGCCACGATGATCGCTGCAGTTTATAGTTGAACTTTAAATCATTCCATTTTCCATCTGCTGAGATTTGTTTCTTTTCAACCGACTGCCCGTTCACAATCAGTTCTACGTTAATGTTTCTTGATGTTCCAATTCGTGCCCGTTCGATATTCCAGTAGGGAGATTGTTCAGGAGTACGGGCAGCAATATACTTTCCTGTTTCATCCTGGGTTTCGCTAAGCATTGCAGCAGCCCTAACGGTAACGTTAAGGGTCGAGTTTGCTGCAACTGACAATTCACTATTTTTTTCACCTGCTTCTAAATTATTAACCTTAAAATCGATCAGGTGAGAAAAACCGTCAGAGACATAGTTGCTGCCTCGTTTAAGGCAATCCATAAAACCAGCAAAGGTTATCCCATTTTTCAGTTTTGCATAACTCCGCGTTAAGCCTACCCGTTCATCTGAGATGCAAGGGAAATCAGTCTCGCCACCAATCCTTGTTCTAAAACCACAGTTCAAAGTATGGTACCACATATTCAACTCCCAGGGTACTGGCGTGTCGCCAAGAGAATAATAATCCACGGCGCCATGAGTTACCGTAACGACGTATTCGTTTGCGCCAATACCATCGAGCTTAGGCATTACATAATTTGGAATGGCGGAAGTTGGCGTAGTAGGTTCAAGCCCCCAACCTGAATGTGCGTAAGCAGTTATTCCGCCTTGTTTCTTTGCCCATTGCAATACAGGTAGCGTCCATGTTGGCCAGTCTTCAATAACTTTTGTATTTGGATAATCATCTTCCTTCAAATTCAATAAGCAAATGTGACCAGCGTGCGAAGATGGGAAACCAGACACTTCAATATCATACCGCAACACATTTTTTTTGTCAGATAAGGGATTGTCTTTTCCGGTAAAATATTGCTTCTGGTAATACCAACTCGGTCCCCAGGTTAAGTTACTTCCCAGGTTCAGATCTTCGCCTTTTATCTGTCGAAACATATCCAGCGGTTTCACTCCTTCCTCGGGGCTTTCGTAATGCGAACATCCCGCTGCATGAATATGATGATCGGCACTGTACCAGCCAAGTTTTGACATTTGTATCCATCGCTTTAACCGGAAGCTTACTTTGATGGAATCTTTATTCTCCGGGATAGTTATCTTTTGATATTGAGGTAAATATTCCGGGCCTCTTGTATAAACGACATCGTACGTGCCGGGAGATAAGTAAACATACTCGCCGGAAGAACGATACACCTGCGGTTGAAAATTGAAGTCGGGGTATACATCTGTCATTGCCAGTCTTCGGGCCGGTAATGGATAAATGCCGCTTAGTTTATTTATTGGTGCAATCGTGTCAATTGGTTTGTCCATCTTTACCGGTTCCCAGTCGCGCCATGGAAGACGCCAGGGTAGCCCTGTTTTTTCCTTTGTGCGACCAAACCTTTCAACGTGATCAGTTATGATGAATGAAGCCATGGTCGGCTGATTGTCTTCATCTTTTACATCAAAGACCATTTTGACCGCGGGCCTGATATCAAAGAGAATACTTACTGTATTTCTAAAAGCGATGTCCTGGGTTCCTTGTCCAACATTAAAACCAATTTGTGCCTCACGTTTTCCCTTGCTGCGGGTATATAATTGCAACACGACGTATTCAAGTTCCAGGCCTGATAAATTCTGTTGCAAAGGGCGATCACGATACATAGCCATTTGAAGAAAACTATTGTCGAGTTGTCCTTGTGTCAGTTTATTTTTTGGCAACATTCGATGAGAAAATGTTGACGTATAAAACAAAGGACTTGCATTTGGGCTTTCAGCAGCCAGCCTTGTAACAATGTGTGCCTGGTTATGTACTTTAACCAAATAACTTTTCCAACCTTCCTGTATCAATTCTGGTTTTGCAGGACCGGCACTAACCTTCACCCTTGCTTCGGGATTTATTTCTACCTCCGCCAGGCAATACGGATCTAATATTTCCTGGATTGCTTTTACAGTTTTTGCATTGTAGGGCAAATTTTTCAATTCCTGTAAACGGGCCGTTGCATGTTGGGGCAAAGCGTTGCCAATATAGTTCAGCGCTTCACCAATTCTTAGTGCTTGTGAGAGCAACGGCTGAGCCTCCACTTTTTCAATCAATTTCAGTCCCTGACTTTGTTGCTCACGTTGATGTTCGTGCTGGGCAGGTGTACTAAAATATGCAAGCAGAAAAGGAACAAGAAAACAGACAAATGGTGACCTTTTTAAGAATTTGATGAATTTCATAAGTTGTGATACTTGAATATGAATTGCCAATAATAAAAACAATTTACCGGTACTGGTAAATTGTTTTTATTAGGAACTGCTTCTACAATAATCTGTGTCTTTCCCGACTTTAATTTCTTCTGTAAAAACTCTTTTTCCGACGGAATGGATAAGAAGGTATTTATTCAATATTTGGCAAAATTCTATTTATGTTTCAAAAAGATCCAACTACATGCTTTACCTATTGTGATGCCATGGCTGAATAAATAACGAATCGTACAAGTGAGTGACACAACGATGTTCAATTACCAATCATAGCTCGTTCCCAAAAAATGCAAACGCCCGATCTTCACATTTAACTATTAGTAACCGGGATTTTGATCGCCTGCAGCGATCTCGTCGTTATTGTCTATCTCTGCCTGCGGGATCGGAAACAGCAAAAACTTATCGGGTACGTCAATTCCTTTCGCTTCCTTGATCACCTGTTTGTATGTTTTCGTACGAACAAGATCGAACCAACGTTTGTGTTCGGCAAGGAACTCGTAGGCTCTTTCTCTTAAGACAAGATCTCTGAAAGCCTGTGCAGTAGGAGCTGTCGCAATTGTAAAATCAACCGGAGAAGGTGCTGTCGCAGAATAGCCGTATGCCCTTCTGTGTACCATATTCAATCTTTCGAGGGCAAGAACGGTAGGACCACCACTAACCTGGTTATCTGCCTCTGCATAGATAAACAGCGCATCAGGATAACGATAAATAGGAAAATCGTTGCCATGACTAGGTGCGAACCCGGCGTCTTTAAACTTGCCGAACATCAATGGCCTATCAGCACTTGTTGGAGTAATTGCCCCAGAACGGTTGGGGTAAGAAGTATAAACGTCGAACTGGTACCTTAAGTCGTTTTTATCCCAATCTCTCAGAAGCGGCATCGTAGGTACACCATAAAAAGAAGAGTACCCGTTTTCTGAATAAGCGCTATTAGGCATTGCGTATTGCTGCGCAATTTGCGAACCTCCGTTTGCTCTTGAATATTTAAAAGAGAAAACATCCTCGGTGTGCGTTTGAACCGTCGGTCCGAAAATATTTTCGAAATCAGAAGGTTTCGTAACTGGAACCAGTGAGTAGACATTTGCCTTAATTACCTCGTCCGCCTTATCACGGGCCTCCTGCCATTTCTCATTATACAGGTAAAAATCTGCAAGGAATACTTTAGCAGACCATTTTGTTGGCCGACCAATCATAGACTGTGAATTAGGCAAGTTTGTTTCAGCAAATTTCAAATCTTCGATAATGAATGCATTAACTTCTGCCACCGGCGTTCTTTTCATGTGAACCTGTTCAACATTTTCTGTTGGATCGGTCCTTAACGGAACAGCCCCCCAACTGCGTACAAGATTGCGATAGGCAAGCGCACGTAAAAAACGGGCTTCTCCTAAAATGGCATTTCTTTCTGCATCAGTCATGAGGATAGGCGGAACATATTTTAAAACAAGATTCGCATTACGGATAGAACGGTAAAAATTTCTCCATGACGCATCAGTTCTTCCGATATCGGACGAGGTCAATACGTACTGGCCAATGGCAGCATAAATGCCGGTACCATACGAATAATCCTCTGCAGCAGTAAACTGGCCTCCCCATTCTGTTCCGCCATATTCATTGCGAAGAGGATTATAGATAGCATCAACCGCCGCTACAGCATCTGCTTTAGTTTTGTAAAAATTAGTGGTTGACAACAAGCTTTCCGGCTTTTCCTGTAGCTGCTTGGAGCATGATGCCACAAGCATAAACAGGGCAGCTGAAGCAGGTAATATTTTATTGAATTTCATTGCTTATTTTTTTAAAATGCTTTTAGAATTAAAGGGTCATTCTAGCTCCGACAGTATAAGTCTTTGCATTAGGGTAACCAGCGTTATCAATTCCGTTGGAAAATGAATTACTTCCTCCACGAGTGTTTATTTCAGGATCGTACCATGAATATTTTGTTGCTGTCAACAAGTTCTGGCCGCTTACATACAACTGGAAGTTCTTGATCCACCGTACACCGAGTTTAGAAGGTTGGATGTTATATCCAAGTTGAATGTTTTTCAACCTTAAAAAAGAACCATCTTCAACAAAACGGTCTGAAGCGGAGAACACAGTCTTAGTGCTCAGCTTAGGATATTTTGCGTTAGGATCAGGCTTTGATGCAGTCCAATGGTTATTGTAAACATCACTCAACTGATTTTCGCCGAAATAGAAACTGTTGGCTACCGCTGTTTTGTTCACATTGAAAATATCGTTGCCCTGAACTCCCTGGATGGAAAAGTTCAATTCGAGATTTTTGAAGCTCGTCCTGGAATTCACATTGTAAATAAAGTCAGGATTTGGATCACCGATAATTGTTCTGTCAGCATTTGTTATGCCCGCTTTTCCATCAAGGTCCTTGTATTTGATGGCACCATTGGCATCGAGACCATCTTCGAGAAAGCCGTAGAAAACCCCGACAGGAAGACCTTCCCTAACAAGGTTTACTGATACAGAAAGTGGTTGAGGAATGGCTACACCAAAAACGTCGCTTCCACCGGCGAGCTTAATTGCCTTGCTTTTATTCTTAGTGAAGTTTACGCCCATTGACCATTTTACTGCCCTGGAGTCTATGATTATTCCGTTTAGACCCAGTTCAATACCCCTATTTCTTATTCTTCCTACATTGCTCAAGGTATTAGAGTACCCGGCTGAAGTAGGTAACTGTATGCTTGCAAGCAAGTCACGGGTGTCTTTGTTGTAGTAGTCAAAACTAAGGCTAAGACGATCTTTTAATACGCCAACATCAACTCCGAAGTCTGTCTGAATGGTGGTTTCCCATTTCAGATTAGGATTAGCCAGGCTGTTATTGTTTGGGGCAAAACCAACGTAACGGGTGTCGCCGAAAACGGCATTGTAAGTGGTAAGCGTATTAAGTGTTTGATATGGATCGATAGCGGTATTTCCTGTAACTCCCCACGATGCCCTGAATTTGAGGTCAGATAAAGAGTTCTGATTTTGCATGAAGCTTTCGTTAATAGCTCTCCATGCAAAAGCTGCGGATGGAAAATATCCCCATTTGTTGCCCTCTCCAAAACGTGATGAGCCATCAGCCCGGATACTTGCAGTTAACAGGTAAGTATTTTTAAAGGAGTAATTAACACGACCAAGGTAAGAGATCAAAGTCCAGCGGGAAGAATTACTGGAAGGCGTACCGAATACTGTACCAGCAGAAAGGTTGTTTGTTTCAAATTGGTCAGTCAAGAAACCGGATGCTGTACCAGTACCTGCCGTTTTAAATCTATTATCCTGGTAGGTGAAACCAGCAAGAGCATTAACGCTGTTATCCTCGTTTATCTTCTTGTTGAAAGTCAGGGTGTTTTCATTCAGCACATTCATCAGGTTGTCAAATCTGATAGATGCACTTCCGGTGGGTGAGTTATCCAGTAGTCGTGTAGAATAAAGGTCCTCACGTGTATTAACTGATTCTATACCTATTGAAGATCGGAACATCAGATCTTTAACCAGCTCGTAGTTCACCGCAGTTCCGGCCAGAATGTATCTTGTATTTGCTTTTTGCCTGCGTTGGGTTGAGATGGCTAGTGGATTTCTTAATTCATTTGGGCTAAAAACGTAAGCTCTTATATTATTGTAGTTTCCATTTGCATCAACTGGGGCAATCGTTGGCGGAGCAACCAAAACAGCAGACAAAGTGGTGCCACCTTTTTGGCCATTGATGTCTAACTGAGAAAGATTAGTGTTGGTCATAATGGCATTATAACTCATCCTTATCTTTTCACTTATCTTTTGAGAAAGGTTAGCCCTTAATGAACCTCTTTCTAAAGCTGAGCCGGCAATAATACCATCTTGCTTCAAAAAGCTTCCGGAAACGGAGTATTGGGTATTTTCATTTCCGCCTGCTACATTGATAGCATGATTTTGCATTGGCGCAGTGCGGAATAATGCTTTTTGCCAGTCGGTTCCTTCACCAAACGAATTTACCTGGTCCTGGGTAAAATAGGCAGCGTTACCATCGTTGGCAGCGCGCTCATTTGCTATTTCAGCAAACTGTTTTGCATTCAGCATGGGAATTGTCTTAGTTACCTTTTGAGTTGCATAATAACTGTCAAAAGTTACTTCACTCCTGCCTGCTCTTCCGGTTTTGGTTGTGATAAGTATCACACCATTTGCACCTCTTGATCCATATATGGCAGTTGCAGAGGCATCTTTCAAAATCTCGATGGATTGAATGTCGTTAGGATTGATAGCGTTAGGATCGCTGGTCAACGGAAAACCATCAACAACGTAGAGCGGCTCATTGTTGCCTAATAGTGAATTGGCACCCCGCACGCGAACAGTGATAGGAGCTCCCGGAGCACCTGAATTCTGTAGCACCTGTACCCCTGTTGTTTTACCTTGCAGTGCAAGTAATGCGCCTGGTGCCGGATAGGATGTGATATCTCTTGATGATACAGACGAAACTGAACCGGTCAAGTCACGTTTTCTTACCCGACCATAACCAACCACCACTACGTCGTCTAAACCTGCAATAGATTTAACCAACGAAATGGTTAAGTGAGTACCGTTACCAACCTGGATTGTTTGAGTCTGGAAACCAACGTTTGAAATCTCAAGTTTCGTTGCGGAACCAGGGACATTGATAACAAATTCGCCGGCGCTATTTGTGGTAGTACCTTTTGACGTCCCGGCAATAAATACAGATGCTCCGGCAACAGGTTCTCCCTTGTCGTCGGTTACTTTACCAGTAATATCAATTGGGGGTGGTGCATGTTTTTTTGCTGCGGCACTAAGGCTAAAAGCAAATAAAAAAAGAGAAGTAACACTGAAAAGCAGGAGCTTTTTCATAAAAAGCTTTGGCAAATGCGAACATTTGTCGTTTGCAACTAATCTCATAAGTAGTTTTTGGTTTAAAATAAATAAAAAACGACACAATGATTTTATAGCTTTTTTTGAATTAAGCCATACAATAATCGTTTAAAAACAGGGGATCATCTTGGTCTGACTAATGTACAGTTAATACAGCAAGAGTTAAAACATGTCAATGCATTTTTAACAACCGATGAATGATAAAAAATACTTTTATCGGTGAATACGGATGAATTGGAGATAATGTGTACCAGGATGCTTGATAGGCGGTTCTATTATTTGATAAGTTAATAGCAGTCTTAACTTTTTATATTCCCAATATTGCCGGTTTTATATAAACACAAGAAATTTCCCTATTTGTTTTGCTTCAGGTAAGCAATCAGATCGGCCATCTGCTGGTGGTTGATTTGCTTTTCCAGGCCTGTGGGCATAGAAGACATATTAAGTGCTTTCAAAGATTTCACTTCTGACCGTTTAATAGTCCTTATTTCATTCCCTGCGTTTTTTAGCGTGATAGCTGTCGGGGTTTCGGTTGAAATTATTCCCTGGAACGAACTGCCATCTTTAAGTTCAACTGCCCAGAGGTCGAAGCCGCTGGAGATGGACATATTCGGGGCTAATATATTTGCCATAATTGCTTCACCCGACCAGTTATGAATGGTTCCCAGATCTGGTCCAAACTCTACTCCCAGGCTACCCCTTACCTGGTGGCAGCTTGAACAATTCTTGAAAAATATGTTCCTGCCATTTGCGGAATTGCCGTTTAAAGCAAGGGCCGGTTGATAATCTTTATTCACCTTCGCTCTTTCACCTTCATCCTTTGTAAGAAGTACTCTGGCCCTGTCCCGTAGCTTCACATCTCTTTGTGCCATTAACCGCACACTTCGTGGCCAACCAATAGTTGATTTTTGAATGATACCATTTTCGAGTGCATCCAGCAGCATTGCAATTCTGGCATTATCATTCAGAAAAGTATTAATGGCTTCATTGCGAATGTCAGGAGTTAAGTCAGCCCATTTGGTTAGTAGATATTGAGAAACTGCGGTGCCCGGTAAAGTACTTAGGGTCTGCATAGCCGCGAGCTGAACTGCCGGCTGTTCAGTCGGAGCGATCAAGTTCTTTAGCAAATCCCCGTAAGGTGCAGGATTGCTAAGGGCGATAAAACGAATAGCTTCTACCCTTTTATCTGCCGGTCGGTTCCTGTTTGCGGCAATAGCGGCGGCTGTTGTTTTGGCTTGTTCCACTGTATCATCATTTTGAAGACCAACGACTTTTAGTAAACCCACAGCAGCATCACGGACCGGTTTTGAAGGATTAGCAAAAACGGCATTAATTAGTGCGTTTTGTTCTCCTTTAAGCTCAGCCTTTACTTGTTGGTTTTTGATTCCCTGGCTGAGTCCCTTTAATAAAGCACCTTTCCATACTGCTTGGGTAGTAGAACCGGGAACAAGTGAGTTTTGAACGAGCGTACGAATAACTTCCGGTTTCTCACTGGTCCCAATCATTGTGCTTAGGCGTTCGACAAGAGATGCATATGCAGGATCATTGGTCTTGAAACTATCAACTACCACTTTTAATAATGCACCCGACTGGGAAGCCCCGGCCGATAAAGCAGCTACCTGCATCCACGGCTCCTTGATATCTTTAAACAAAAGTCTGTTTCTTACTTGCGAAGCTGCCGGCGTGTTTACTGACCCCAACGTACATAGTAGTTGGAATCTTACTTTTTTATCCGGGTCTGCTTTCAACGATAGAAGTGAATTTTGCAATTGCGGTGCTTCAGACAAATGAAGCTCCGCCAGCTTTATTGCATTCTCCCTCACTCCTGCTACGGGATCTTTTAACGCTTGTTTGATTACTCCCGGTGTCAATTCACCTAAACCTTCCAATGTCCACAATGCGTGTAACCGGCCATGAGCAGATTTTGTATTGCGAGCCATTTCAGTTAGTCCTTGCACTGCGTTCCTGTCCCGGCGATCTACTAACAAACGCTGTGCATTTAGTCGCCACCAGATATTAGGATTGGCAAGTTGTTGTATTAATTCATCAACACTCGCATCGCCTAATTTCAAACCTTTTATCCAATTTGCCGAAGGTGCATTCTTTGGTGTGATTCGATAGATACGGCCTTTATCAGATCCGTTGTATAATTTCCCTGATTTTACTACCTCATCTCCCATCCACTCGGGATGCTCGATGATCTGACGGTAGTAATCGACGACATACAACGCTCCATCGGGACCGATGTACATATTTACCGGTCGAAACCATGAATCGGTTGAAGCAAGAAATTCTTTATTTGGATGAATACGGCTTGCAGTAAAACTTACTCCATTTTCTTTTATCCTGTCTACATGCACCAGGTTACTTACAGGCTCTGCTACAAAAGTGACATTATTAAAAGGTGCGGGGAAAGCGCCACCCTGGTAACTTGTAATGCCGCATGCGGAAGTAATGACGCCAACATCCGTCAGTAGCTGGTGTTCAGGGTTTTTAGTGATCGGGAAAACTTCAGCAGCATTTTGATGGTCTGAAATATTCTGAGTAGCATTCGATACAACAAGTTCAGGATTACGATTAAGATATTGTGCGGCTATCACTTCCTGGAAAATGTGGTTGGCGTTACTAACCAGAAAATAATGTCCCCATGCATCAAAAGTGTGTCCAAACTGCGTGTTGCTCGATAGCGTTTCAAGCAAGTGTTTGTCGGGTTGAAAGCGAACCGAACGGCCACTGGCGTTCCTGGCTAATCGAGGACTTTCAGGATGACCTGGATAATACACTTCGCTTCCCGGATCTCCAAATTGTTCTTTATAGGCCTGCGTACCTACTGCTCCTTCATGACCGAGGTAAATCCAGTTATCTATTCCATAAACAGGGTTATTAAGGTTATGTTGCGGATTAGATAAAGCAAAGCCAGTCAGCAATGTGTCTTTGATATCAGCACGGCCATCGTTATCAGTATCTTCAAAATAAAGTACATAAGGCGCATCAGTAACCATTACACCTTTCTTCCATCGTAAAATGCTATTGGGAAGAGTTAGCCCATCGGCAAAAACGGTGCTCTTATCCATCTGACCATCTTTATCCGAATCTGTTACCAGTTTTATTTTTCCTGACCCGGTTTTATTTAATGGATACCCGTGCATTTCAACCACATACATTCTACCGTATTCATCAATCTCCATATCAACAGGATCGGCAATTAATGGCTCGTCTGCAACAAGCTCAATTTTAAAACCGGGCTCCAGTTCAAAAGTTGAAAGCGCCTCTTTACCACCTCCTTCACCAACACTGTTGCCCGAATGATTTTTCCAGCTAACGATGATAACAGTTAGAATAATGATCAGATAAAGGATTCTGTTTTTAAGAGGATAAAAGGTCCGGTTCATAGAACATTATTATTTTCAGTGTTTTTGGTAAATAGTGATAAAAGGTACAAGTGTGCGACGCAAGAAACCCCAAACCCCTAAAGGGGCTTTGAAACCAGACAAACTGAACCTGCTGATTTTTTTGTTGGAGTACAAAGAGAGTGACACAACGATGTTTAATAGATATTCTGCCGCCGGTAACAAAAAAATAAACATGTTCATTAGTACAGTGCTAGATACAAATTCAGTTGTACGGCAACAAAAAAAATTGCTCCAAAAGTGCGTTTCACCGTTTATCGTATTGGTTCCACTCGTGGTTCCTTTATTTCTTTGATTTCCCTTTGTTTGAAGGATCAATGCTTTTCATTTCGCCGTTCAGGTAACTAACCACAGATTCAGTAACATCGCCTGCTGCCGACGGCGTGAAAGGAGATACGGTTTCTACTTCATAACCTCCATGTTGCCATGCTTCGGCATTAGGTAAATACCCGAACCACCCATTGGTGTAGCCAAAATAAAAAGTGTACGGAAAAGGAGACCTGTCGCGAACCTCATTCGAAATTTCACAGAACAGTTCAATCGGTGCACTCCAGATTGCTACCTCGTTATTAAGTTTTAGGAAACGGATAGGAAGCCGCACGAAATGATTGCCTGCTTTAGTTGTTGTATACTTACTCATGTCAGCAGACCAACCAAGCCCCGGCTTCCTTGGTGTTTCTACAATTAGTGATGACGCCAACAATTTTATTGTATCGACTGTAGTTGTGATCTTTCGATTCGCTTCCAGTATCTTGTCTCCAAGCAGTACCCTGAACTGATTTAAGTGTCCCGCTGCAGGCGTCGGATAAACACTATAAATCGGTGCAATGTTTCCGGCAGCACCATTGATAAAAAGAACCGGCGCTCCAATTTTTCCCTCTACATATTCTGACACGATACCCGGCGCGTCTCCACTGACCTGTACAAATTTATCACCTAACACTGTTCCATGAATCGGGTAATTGGCAATTAGGGCAAGCGGTTTTCCATCTGCTTTATCAATTCGTATCAGACCAATTCGGCGATCAACTGGCCCATCCGGATTTAGGCCGAGAGAAGCTTTTCCATCAACGTCTATAGCACGACGGTTAATATTCGCTTGCGAAAATCCCCAGCCTACACCCAGTCGCGCCGGAACCAGGTTTTTTTTCGCTTCCAGAACGCCCTTAATTAATGACTGTTCTATCATCGCGGTATAAGCAGTATCGATAGTGTGTTGAACGCGGTTCCCCATATACACTCCATATATTCCCGGCGGCCCGACTTCGGGCGCTGAATGCGTGTGGGTGACAGACCACCAAACGTTTAATGGATTTATTCCATGTTGCTTTTGCAGTTTAGCAACTACGTTATCATATTCAGAAGGAGAAAAAAGGCAGATTTCTGATGAAATCAAATAAAATTGCGTTTTGCCGTCATCAAGGGCGACGATGCGATGGTAAATCCGATCGTGAATACCTGTTGATTTTCTTTCTCCATAACCGACAAGGTATTGCGAGTCCGATGGTGAAATATCGACCTTGACAACAGACGCCCGTAATTGTGCTGTTACATTCGCCACAAATAAAAATGTCATGCAAAACACCAAAAGAAGCGGCAAAAAAGAAAAAGAAATTGATGGACGTGTAAAGAGTAAACGACCATAAAACGCAATGGAACGTATGGTAAAGATGAAACAATCGTTTTTCGTATTCATAAGTTGTATAGCTTAGAGTTGGCAAGAAGCAATATAATATGAATCCGTGAAACAACGAGGGTTATTAAAGCGGTGAAAAACACTTGCCGGGCCCAAAGATTGGGACAGCTTATAAGAAAAGAATACTGTTAGGGATCAGGCAGAATAACATTATTAGACATCGTTGTGTCACTCACTTTTACTTGTAGAATTTTTTTCGACCGAATGTTTTACAGTTGAATGGGTTGTCTGTGTAATGGAAACTTATGTTGGTTTTTCAACTCGTTTTAATCGTATCGCAATGCTCAGGCCGCAGGCTTCGTTATTGCAATCGGGCTCCACCCGCTTCTTTCAGAAGCTGCTTCGCATGTTTCAAAATGCCGGCGCATGGCGAGCCCCCAAACCGGCTGATGTCCTTATTGCAATAACTGGTGGGAATAGCGAGTATTAATTTGGTGCTAACAGTATTATGTCGGCCCGCTCTGCTGTAGCAAATTGCATCTTTTGAAAAATTTAAAAACAAGGTCAAAAAATGTCAAATAAAAGAAGGCAATTTATAAAACTTGCAGGGCTCACGACCATGGGTGTTGCAGGGGTTGGTATAAAGGCATTTGCTTTAAAAAACGATGATAATAACAACTTAAATAATCATATGCCAAAAACTATCTCTGAGTTGAGTAACAACGAATACCTGGATGAGAAGACAAGCGTTATTGGCCTATATGGAGCATGGGCAAATTCTCTGAATGCTAATAAAGTGCCCTCTTTTTCATTTCGGCGAAAAGAGTTTACTAATGTGGCACAATGGCAAAAGGCTGCCAGGCAGCGGGCTATCGATCGGTTAGGGATCCCCGACGTTGGTGGACTTCCAAAAGTGAGTGTAAATAAACAATACACCTATGATGGCCTGCATATAGAAGAGCTAACCTGGCAACTACCTTATGGACGGCCAACGGAAGCTATTTTATTGAAACCTGTGAATGCAAAAGGTAAATTACCGGGCATCCTTGCTTTTCATGATCACGGTGGAAACAAATTTTTCGGCCGTCTTAAAATCACCCGCACTTCTGACAATCAACTTCCTTCAATGAAGGGACACCAGGACGTATATTATAGCGGCTTTGCGTGGGCAAATGAAATGGCTAAACGCGGTTATGTTGTACTGGTTTCTGATGCCTTTACTTTTGCAAGCCGCAGGGTAAAATATGAGGATGTTCCGGAGTTTATGAGGAAAGGGAAAAATGATAACGATGAAAATAATCCGGAGAATATACAAGCTTATAACGACTGGGCAGGCGAACACGAACATTTGATGGCAAAATCGTTATTCTGCGCTGGAACAACCTGGCCTGGCGTGTTTTTCGCCGAAGACCGAAAAGCATTGGACATATTATGTGCTCGTCCTGATGTTGATGCAACGAGGGTTGGTTGCGGAGGACTTTCAGGTGGCGGAATTCGAACAGTCTTTATGGCTGGATTAGACCCAAGAATCAAGTGTGCAGTGGACGTTGGATTTATGAGTACGTGGACAGATTTCCTGCTCCATAAGTCTTATACGCATACATGGATGACATACGTTCCATTACTTCCAAATGAACTCGATTTCCCGGAAATCCTCGGTTTGCGTGTGCCGCTTCCCACCCTGGTCTTGAACGATAATGAAGATCAGTTGTATACACTTCCTGAAATGAAAAGGGCAGAACAAATACTAACCGAAGTGTATAAAAAAGCAGGCGCAGAAAACAATTTCAGGTGCTCATATTATCCCGGTCCGCATAAGTTTGATGTAAAGATGCAGTCAGAAGCTTTTGACTGGTTCGACCAGTGGTTGAAAGCTTAATTAAGCGATTAAGAAAATCGTCGTTCTTTTGTTGATTAGGATACAACTTTACATGAAATTATGAGAAAAGGATTACTAATAATATTGTTTTCAATCACCTCATTAACTTTAAAAGCTCAATCCTTTACTTCCCAACAACAACAGGTGAATAGTGCAATTTCAAAATTCTTTGACGGAATTGCAGAACTGGATTTCGATAAAATGAAAGGAAGTGCCACGAATGATATTATAATACTTGAAAACGGTGCAATCTGGACTATGGACTCATTGACATCAAGGTTGGAGCCATTGAAGAAAATGAGCTATAAGCGCACAAATAACCTTAATTTCATTAAGACTGAAATAAAGGGAAACACAGCCTGGGTTTATTACAACAATATCGCGGACATAATAATTAATGAAAAACCGAGAAATGCGAATTGGTTGGAAAGTGCAGTGCTTGTAAAAGAAGGTGAAGATTGGAAGGTGAAGCTGCTTCATTCAACAACGATTCCAAAGACAAAATAATGTTCGAGTAATGTAAGCAGTACCTTGCGCCTTCGTGTTCTTAGTGGTCAGGAATAGTATTTAAACAAACAACGAAAATAGCAATGGAAATTAACATCAGCTCAACTGCGGCAGAATTGGGTAAAGTGGCGGGCCTGGCTGCGGCAGCATTAATCCGGCAGGCAATTGCAGAAAAAAGAAGCGCCAACATTATTTTAGCAACCGGCACAAGCCAGTTCGAAACAATAAAACAACTGGTTTCAGACCCCGGAATTGATTGGAGTAAAGTAGTAATGTTTCACCTGGATGAATACATTGGTCTTCCGATAACACATCCTGCAAGTTTTAGAAAATATCTGCACGAACGATTTGTTACAAAAGTAGAGCGGTTGAAAGAGCTTTATTTAATTGATGGTGAAGCCGACCCAAAAGAAGAATGTGAAAGACTTGGGAGTTTAATCACCGAATATCCGATTGACGTCGCTTTGGTTGGCATTGGTGAAAACGGACACCTTGCGTTTAATGATCCCCCGGCAGATTTTGAAACGGAAGAACCTTATTTGGTTGTCGAATTAGATGAGCCGTGCAGGAAACAACAATTAAGTGAAGGATGGTTTACATCATTGGATGAAGTGCCGCGTCAGGCAATTAGTATGTCAGTAAAGCAGATAATGAAGTCCAAAAATATCATCTGCTCAGTACCAGATGAAAGAAAAGCTGCAGCCGTAAAAAATGCAGTGGAACAAAAGGTAAGCAACATCTTTCCCGCCAGTATTCTTCAACAGCATCCTGATTGTACGTTATATCTTGATAAGAATTCTGCAGTAACTCTTTCTAACAATATCGTTGATACCAACAAATAACGACAACCTGGTTTGATAATAGAAACAATCTAACGCAAGCCTTCTTATTTTACTATAAATTGCCGTAGCATCATTATGTCCCTACATAAGAAGGAACTAATGATTGTTCAATTATGATAACCAAGCTGCTTTATGCCTGCAGAAAAATTGAAAATATATAACGGTAATGTAATTACTCCTTACAGAATAATTCCAAATGGAACAGTGATTGTTTCGGAAGGAATTATTACTGCGGTTGGTCAAGGTAATATAGAAGTTGAAAATGCACTTGAAATAGATGCAATGGGAAAGTACATTGCTCCCGGTTTTATAGATATTCATGTACATGGAGGTGGCGGTCATGATTTCATGGATGGAAGTGAATTGGCTTTTCTTAAAATTGCTGAAACCCACGCACGTTTCGGAACAACTTCGATGCTGCCTACTACGCTTACCAGCACCCGTGAACAACTACTTGAAACCTTACAAATCTATGAGACCGCGAATGCAAAAAATATCAACGGGTCTCAATTCCTGGGCATCCACCTTGAAGGACCGTACTTTGCAATGAACCAAAGAGGCGCACAAGATCCCCGCTATATCAGAGATCCCGATCCGGTTGAATACCATGAAATTCTAAGTCGTTCTTCAATCATAAAGAGATGGAGTGCAGCACCTGAATTAAAAGGTGCCCTTGAATTTTCGCAATGCCTTTTATCGAAAAATATATTGCCGTCGTTAGCGCACACTGATGCGACCTATGATGAAGTTATAGTTGCATTTGAAAATGGGTATACACTTGCTACCCATTTGTATTCCGGCATGTTGGGCGTTACCAGAAAGAATGCTTACCGGTATGCAGGAGCAGTCGAAAGTGCTTTCTTAATAGATGAAATGGATGTAGAAATTATCGCTGATGGCATTCATCTTCCTCCCCCACTTTTAAAATTAGTTTATAAGATTAAAGGTGCTGATAAGACAGCATTAATTACTGATGCTATGCGTGCTGCGGGTATGCCTGAGGGAGAAAGTGTCTTAGGGAATATTGACAACGGGTTAAAAGTAATTGTTGAAGATGGGGTGGCTAAACTACCAGATAGAACTGCGTTTGCAGGAAGTGTTGCGACTGCAGACCGGTTGGTTAGAAGTATGGTATTTATGGCCGATGTTCCATTAATTGATGCCATTAAAATGATCACCGCTACTCCAGCCCGCATCCTTAAGGTGGATGATAAAAAAGGCAGCTTAGTCGTGGGCAAAGATGCAGATATAGTTATATTTAATAACGACATCGAGATTGGGATGACCATCATAAACGGTCGCATTGTTTATGAAAAAATTGTTAGCACTTAATTGTGTCATCCTTCATTATCACGGAAGAAACTAACAGGAAAAACATTGCTTATATGAAAAATAAATTTGCTGGTCTTTTATTATTTATTTGCTTCCTGGTATCAGTTGATGTTGTCGCCGGAGCCAAAGAAGAGTTCGACAAGCACTTTAGGTTAATGCCTCAACCACAAAAAATAGACTTGTCAGTCGGTAGGGGTATGCTGTATAATTCGCTGAAAGCAGTTTATTTAAATGGTGGTGCAGTTAAGCCTGTTTTATCTGGTGAATTAAAGCAACTGCCCTACTCGGCCAGTGCGGGACCAGGGGTATTGGTTTTAAGTTTATCAACATCCAACAATAACCAACATTCACCAGAAGGGTATACGCTTAGCATTAAGAATAACCAGGTAATGATTACAGCTTCTGCACAAGCGGGATTATTTTATGGCTGCCAGACACTGTTGCAATTAATTGACGATGCACATGCACAACAAATAGAAATTCCTGCGTGTAACATTACCGATTTTCCTGAGATTGCTTATCGTGCTGTTCATCTCGATTTAAAGCATCACCTCGACGCAACAGGATATTACTATGATGTAATTGATCGTTTGGCACATATAAAAGTAAATGCAATCATTGTAGAATTTGAAGACAAACTACGTTACCGCAAATCTCCTGAAGTTGGTGCCGCGCACGCTATCTCTATACAGGAGTTTGCTGCCATCAGCAGGTATGCAAAAGAAAGAAACATTGAAATTAGCCCCCTGATACAAGGACTTGGACACGCGTCATTTATTTTAAAACACGAGAAGTTGAAAACCCTTCGTGATACTATTGCATCTGACTGGTCATTTGATCCTATGAATCCCCAAACCTATGAACTGCAATTTTCTTTGTATGAAGATGCTATTGCTGCTACTCCTTATGGAAAATATTTGCATATTGGTGGTGATGAAGTTGGGCACTTAGGAATGTCTGAATTGTCGAAAAAGTCTGGATTAACACCGATGCAATTACAAATGCAATGGCTTAAAAAAGTGTGTGAATTTGCCACCAGTCATAACAGGATTCCTATTTTTTGGGATGATATGTTGTTTAAGCTCGCTGATCTTTATCGCACAACCTATGATCCGAAAATTTCTGCTGAAGAGGTGAACAAAACATGGCAGGCCAACGCACATCGGCTGGATGAAAACCTTGGACTTTTCCCCAAAGAGTGTGTGTATATGAGATGGAATTATGACACACCTGATATATTAGGAAACAATAAAGCAATTGACTGGTATAAATCTCACAACTTAAAAGCTATGGCAGCTACAGCAGCCCAAACGATGTGGCCCATACTGCCAAGAGAAAAATCAAACTTTCAGCCGATAAAAGATTTCTGTAGAATAACGGCAGAAAAGAAAATGGATGGAATATTATGCACGGCCTGGGATGATTGCTCTCCTCATTTCGAAACCTACTGGCGTGGTTTATATAATTTCGGTTTTTTTAGCTGGAATTATACCGATGCAAAAGTAGATGATGTTCATAGCAGGTTTCGTCACCGGTTCTATGCCCCCGCGCTGGCCAATGCTTCTTTCGAATTCCAGGACTCTCTCGAAAAGGCATTGGAGTTCTGGGAGACGGCTCTCATTACCAAAGGTCACCGGAATAATTACCCGAACAAGATCGAGTTGATAGAATTGCCAGAGCAGAACACCAGCAGAACCTGGAGTGAAAAATACAAGGCAAAAATTAACCAGGCCAAAAACGAGATTGTAAGATACCAGGAGGTGAAAAACAGGTTGGCAAAAGCAACTCAGATGGCGCGTCAAAATGAATACTCATTGCAATTGATGAATCAAATAAATGAATTGCAGATCTATCCTGCAAGGTTGTTGGTGTTATTAGAAAAATATGACAATGCTTCGGGTTCTGATAAAGCTGCTGCAAAAAATGAAATAGGAAAATTTGCTGACAACTTTAAAGCAATAAGAAATAACTACGAACAGGTCTTTTCGAAGACACGGATTATTGAGAATCCGGAAGGTTACATTCTGGACCAAAATCAACATCACCATTTGGCGAACGGAACAAATAATTCAGATTGGATGTATGTCTATGAATTAGCGATGAATTCGAGAATTAACGATTGGAGTAAATAAGACAGAATTGTTTAGCAGGTCAAAAAAATAATAATTAAAACCAATACGCTCCTTCGCTTTGACTTTAACTTCTGCAGTAAAATTCACCCATTTTTTGTTTCTGCCGTACGGTTGCTCTCTTTGTATTTTTTAATGTTCATGATTGCAATTGCTATTACAAAAGCAGTCATTGCAAATTTCATTCGTAATGAGTTTTCGGGATCAAAAAACCAAACTAAAATTAATAAAAGCAGTCCACTTATCCATTTGATGTAGGTGTTCAAGGGTTGCCTGACACGTTTCAAAAATACCTGTGGTATAATAAGAACTATCAAAGCTCCTACTATTAATACAATTTCACCCGGAGACATAGTTTAAGTTTAAAGGTTAGTGACTTATAAAGTAACCAGAAAATATAGTAGTGAACTTTTTAAGGCCTCACTATTTCGGTCAACAGCCATCTTACTGTACGAAAGTTAGATGGCTGTTTTTTATATGATCTTTATAGTTTTACTAAAGTATTTCCACCTTTCTCCAACGATAAATCAACGGGTGTATTTTTTTTCCATAAGCCCCCTGTAAAGTCCGGTACATCAACTGATGATGAGCGATTGGCTACAGACTTTTCACTTAATGGTGCGATCGCACTCCATAATGCGGCATCATATACATCCTGGTCAAGTGCTAATCCGTTTCTAAGGCAGTCAATCAGTCGCCAGTCCATTAAGAAATCCATTCCACCGTGGCCACCAACTTGTTTAGCCAGTTCACCCACTTTCTTCACTATAGCAGGGCGGTACTTTTCTTCAATCGTTTTATATTCTGATTCCGAAAGCCATTTATTATGACCAGATGCTATTCTTGGTGTAGGATATTTCAAAGCAGATCCTTTAGAGCCGCTAATCTTATGAATCCGTGAATAAACGTTAGGTGAAGTCACATCATGTTGAACCATGATCGTTTTGCCTTTATTGGTTTTAATAACCGTCGTATTCATGTTACCCCTATAAGGCTTATTGACAAAAGATTTATAAAAACTGTCTTTTGCTGCAAGTTCTTTTGCTTCATCTCCCATCATATTATCGATGCTCGACATCGACACCAGGTAGTCCATCTTGTCTCCCCTGTTGATGTTCATGACCTGACAAATAGGGCCGAGTCCATGAGTAGGATATAGATTCCCGTTCCTTCCGATATTCTCTTTTAACCGCCACATATCGTAGTACCCATCCTTTTGGAAATTCAGATCCAGCAGGTAATGAATGTAAGCACCTTCAGTATGAATGACGTCGCCAAAGAAGCCCTGACGTGCCATGTTTAATGTCATCAGTTCAAAAAAATCATAACAACAGTTTTCAAGCATCATGCAATGCTTACGCGTCTTTTCAGATGTTCTCACTAACTGCCAGCATTCATCTACTGTTTTAGCAGCAGGCACCTCGATGGCAACATGTTTGCCTTGCTCCATTGCATATACGGCTTGTGGCACATGCAAAGCCCAGGGAGTTGCGATGAAAATTAAGTCCACATCTTTACGGTCGCAGAGCTTCTTCCAGGCATCCTTATCTCCGGAATAAAGTGTTGGCTTTTGTCCTGATTTTTCAATCAGCTTTTGGGCTTTAAGTACTTGTTCCTCCCGGATGTCACACAATCCAACCACTGACACTCCGCCAAGCTTAATCATATTAGTGAGGTGTGTGGGTCCGCGCATTCCCAGCCCAATAAAGCCAACTCTTACGTTTTCGATCTTAGGTGCCGCATAGCCTGACATATTAAAACGATCTGCAAAGAATTGATCAGCAGAATTATTTGAAGGAAGAGTAGTTTCCGTTTCTTTCGCAAACCCTTTCATTACACCACCAGCAAGTCCAAGACCTGTGAGGCTTGTTAACTTTAAAAAATTCCTGCGGTTGTCTTTCATTTTTTATGAATGTTTATATTTTAATTAATACTTTTTAGAAGTGAAAGTTTTGAGTTTGAAGTTTTGAGTTTGAAGTTTTTTTCAAAACGAGCATGAAAAGCTTGTAGCCTGAAGCTAGCAGCTTGAAGCTTTCTTTTAAGGTTTTTCCCCTGATGACGAGAATACTACCTGTGTTTATTAATTCCCTTAAACCACTTTTCGGCATTGTTTCGATAAATTTTGTTAACGACTGATTTTGGCAACTTCAATCCTTTAAAAGCTTCATCAAAGCTACTGGAATGCATGGATAGGTCACTGACAAAAAAGTTCCAGTCACGTAACCAACTATCATGGATACGCTTTTGTAATTCAGGTGCATTTATGTTTCCCGCTGCTTCCAAATCTGTTGCATAAATGAGCCGGTCCTGGTATTTGATAAAAAAATCACGAACACCCTGCCAGTTTGTTGCTGCCTGGTATTGAAGCGCCGATAACCGTGCTGCCATATCAACCGCCATGTTCGGAAATCTATCCAACCGCTTCGCCAGTTCCTCAATACTCCATTCCAAACTTCCCAGGTGTGCACCAACGAAAATAAGATCAGGGTGCTTTTGCAGTATACGATCCCTCGCACTTATCTGATCCTCGTAAGATGGATATTCAGGGTGCAAGTACATGTGATATTCCGGGTGCTTACTAAAATAGTTTTGATTGCTTTTAATTGTCATTTGATTCAAAGGCATCCATGCATTTTTAGGCTCGCCCAGATGACCTATTAACGGAATGTGCTTTTTGGCAAGATAATCAATGATTGGGTCAAATTTTGGATTGTCAATCATCACGAATTTACCATTCTTATCTTTCAACTCCATCCCTACATTTTTCCAGACCTTCACAGCAATGGCACCTTTGTCAAAAGATTCTTTGAGGTAGTTCAACGCCTTTTGCTGCCATTCATCACTATCCCAATTATCCAATGAAAAAGTAGTTGCATAGGCCAATTGGTTGGGATAAGCATCCACCAATTTCATTGCAATGCTTCGTTGTTCTTCTATAGGGGGATAATAAGCCGGGTTAACGTTTACAGTCAGTAATCGAAAGTTATCGGCCCTGGCTTGTGTGACAAAGGCGGTATCATCAACATTAAGATGAACATGCGTATCATATTTTACAACATTTGCAAAATCTTCAATTGAGTAATAAGCATTTTCAGTAGCATTGGTTTGTGAAAGACGTTGGTTTGCAGACGTACATTGCAGTAGCAAAGCTGATACTACAAGCAAGCGCAGATATAGAAAAGGTTTGTATAATTTCATTTGTTTGTAAAAAACCGATTAAAGAGAAAATGTTAACAGCTCGACTAGCGATAAATCTCAATTAAATCATTTGCCTTAAATTTTAATAAAGATCTTTTTCTTATACATCCAATACAAGATCAGCCATAAAAAGAATAAAACAAGGGCACCATTTACCAAAGTCGAATAAGCATCACCAAAAACATGATCATAGGTTTTGCCTAAATGAATATGAAGCGATTGAGAGATGACTTGTCTCATGCCGCCATCAGCGAGTACATAAGCAGCAATTGAGTTGGCGCCTATCACCGTAAGAAAGAAAGACCAGTTCTTTTTGTTCTTAACATCAATCAGCCAATAAAAAAGCGCAAGAAACAAAAAGCAAATACCGCCACTAAAGATGGTCCAGGCAGGAGTCCAGATACGCTTGACGATTGGGTTAATTCCTGTAACATGTAACAACACTCCTACCATAATTAATGCGACACCTGTTGTAACGAAAAACTTTAATTTGTCTCTTGATGAACTTTGCGATTTTATAGCATCTCCTGCAAACAGGCCAATAATCATCGTTCCTAAAGTGGGTATAAAACTAAGCGTGGCGTATCCCCCGCCATTTCTTAGAAAGGGCTTTTCACGCGGAAAAAGATTTAAGAACCAGCGATCGAATGACCATGCAAGATTGGTATTCTTATTCCAGTGAGCTGCAAACCCTTGTAGGTTATGTTCCCATCCCGGAGTCACTCCTGCTGCTGCATAATCAAACGTTGCATCCGGAAGCGGATAAAGTGCAAATGCAAGCCAGTATCCAACTAACAACAGCGACAACACTATTAACCACACCTTTTTTGAATAAAAAGAAAGCAACACTAAAAAGGTATATCCAAGGCCGATTTGTGTAAGGGTATCTTCAAAAGTAAAATTGGTCTGCTTTGCGTGCATCGAACGAAGGAATATGCCCAGTAAGATGAGGATAAGGGAGCGCTTAAACGCATGTGCTAAAACACTTGCTTTAGTAGCGCCTTTGTTTTGCCTGCCTGCAATAGAAAACGGCAAAACCACACCAACTAAAAACGTAAATGAAGGTTGGATCATGTCATGAAGCGAAAGCCAGGTCCACTCAACATGACTTTGATGAAATGCAAGAAACTGCCAAAAAGAATTTCCCGGCAATTTTTCTGCTACGTTCTCCAGCGATAATACCTCTGCCATCATCAGTAACATAACGAAGCCTCGGTATACGTCGACCGATGCTACTCGTTTCATCGGCATTGCCGGGTTAACAGCAGCGCCGGTAGCTACATTTTGTTCAGCATTAGGTTCAACAGCATGAGCAACATTCATAGTTTGTTTTCCGAATTTAGTATTCAAATAATGAGGTGTGAGAAGTCGTTTTTTATTGTATCAGCACAAGCGCTTTGTTCAACATCCTTGTGTCACTCACTTGTACTTTATTTAACTTTATTCAACCTGTTATCTTAGTAAGTTTATCATATCTACTTATAGCGAATTCAACGCCTCATAATCTTCTTACCATTTTCGCTGTATATTTTTTTAAGCGTCTCATCATTTAACTGCAAACCATACAACGGCCAGTGGTAGCTAAACAACCGATGATCATAGAAATGTTCATCTGCCGATTCTAGTATGCGAAAAGTAGTATAATACATTTCATTATTTGGTCCCATATCAGTTCCATAAATGAGCCTGTCATTATATTTTTCAAAGAAAGCTTTTGCATAACGGGGTATCGGGGCAAACTCTCCAAATCTTGCAGCGATATCAGCATAAAGGTTTGGATAGAGATCAAATAATCTTCCAAGCACACTCATGTCAGAATTAGTGTTTGCCAGGTGGCAGGCGATAAAAGTTGTTTTCGGATTATTTCTTACTGCGTTTTCAAGAGTCTTTATTAGCTCATCATGACCAAGTATTCCTTTCTTTGTTTGATCAACTCTCCATGTTGAAGCGTTCATCAACCCATCATTTGTCGAATCAATCTTTTCATACATCCATTGATCTTCCGCAACATGAATACTGACAGGCATTTTAAGTTCAGCACATTTCTCCAACAACGGTTTCATTGCAGGATCATCAATATGTAAACCGTAGCCTGGGGTAGGTTTTGAATACAATTCACCGAGGCCCTTGTCTCCTAATTCTCCTACACCTCTTGCGCCTTTCTTATAGCATCTTTCAAGCTCTGCAACAGCATGCTTTTCCCATCCCGGCTTTTCATGCCCCGTATAATCAAAGCCGCACCAAATCTCGAATCGATCTTTATAACGTGAATATTTTTCAATTAAAGAATCTAATCTTGCACCGGTAGCGTAAGAGAGAATGAGGGTCTTTGAAATATTAAGCTGATCCATTCGCTTAACCCATGCATCAACCTCCGCATCTGATTTCGGATAATCGTGAGAATGGAAATCAATGACAGGAAACTTTGCCTTTTCAATTTTTGAACGCGGCACTTTATAGATAGATACAGGCTTAAAATCTTTTAGTTTAAGATTATTCATGTCCTGGCAAAAACCAGAAATACAAATAGCCTGAATTAAAAACAACAACACATGGCGGGGGGCAAAGTAGAATTTCAATATAAATTTTTTTTAAAAACAGCAATCAAAATCAATTTATGGTATTTCTGAATTGATTGAACAAATAATTCAAAAAAAGAACGACCTATCCTTCACTCAACCATGAATTAGAACCGTATTTAGAAAAGCAAGTCAATGTTGCTGTTACATTAAACCGGCAAGATTTGCAACTTCGCACACAGGAATTACAAAAACAACGAGTTTGAATATCGGCAAAGAACTTCAATCGAGTGTAAACTTGAATTTAAATACAAAGCTCACCCACAAATGGAGCTTGTCTGTTAATGGATCGGTGCGCTATAGCACAGTAAAAAACAATTCAAATACTTCTCAGCAAACAGCGGTTTCGGAAGTAATATTTACTTAAATACCAGTTATAAGTTTTCCGATAAATTCACGGCAAGCAGTTTCCTTGGTTTATGGAAGGATCCGCGAACTATTCAAACTACTTATCCTTTTAGCACATGGCATAACGTTGCACTCAATTACAAAGTATTTAAAAATAAGATCAATATTTCCCTGCGGGCAGTAAACTACTTTGAGAAAACCCGTGACTTCAAAACGATCACAAAAGATCAGAATTTCTCCAGCACTATTATCAATCGTCAAATTAGAAGAGGTGGGGTTCTGGCTCTAACCTGGAATTTTGGAAAGCTTAGTGAAAATGTTTCGAAAAAGAAGGGTGTAAATAATGACGATATCTTAACGAAGCCTACCAGTCCTTCCCAATAGTTCAATAAGAATTAAAATGTATTAAGCGAATTAACTCAATGAACAAAGGAAATCTTTAAACGCGTATGATTCCGAAAAATGAAGGATATTGCACAGTTTGTCTTTTTAAACGCATTGTTTGAAGTCATGTTTTACAACTCCTGCTATTGCATTTGAAATATATGACCGAGTTCGGTTGCCGTTGATATGAAGAGTAAGGTATTAGAGTTATGGCGTAGATTAGCAAAAACTCCTGCTACAACAGTAATGGCCGATTTGAAACCTTTGAAACACTCTCCCGAACAAATTCTTCAACACCAAAAGTTTATAGAATTAAAGAAGGATCTACACGAAAAGCTGATTGTTGTATTAAAGCAACACAGGTTTTACAAGCAATTATGTATAGAATTGTATTCGGCGCAAACTACTAAGTCAGGCAAATTAAAAAATCCGTTAACGCTTGTTAACCCTTTAGACATTGTGTGGAAAACGAATGAACCGGATGAACTGAAATTCTTCTCTGGAGTAGCGCGGTTTCAAAACAATGCGACAGCAAATAAATCGGCAGCAGATATAGACGCATTGAAAGCTATCATAAAAAATCCGCTGGCCCTCTCCTTCTTTTATCACAATACCGAACTTTCAGAAAATATTGTTGCAGGCTCAATTGTACCTGTAAGCGTTGGTTCTGTTGTAGAGGATGTCCTCTTGTTCGTCAATAAGAAACAAGATGTGTACGAGCTTCAGCTTGATATAAAAGCCGGCAGCAAAACTTACAACTTACAGGATGTTGAGGTTAAGCATGACTATTTTGTTTTGATAAAAGACACGCTTTATTTGTTTGGGAAGTATGATCATGTGCAGGCTGCTCAGTTGTTTAAGCAATACAAAACCGGGTTCAATATACACGAGGCCAAATACAAAGAGTTTCACCAGGAAACTTTGAGTAAGCTCGAAGACAAGATTAATATTTATTACACTTTTATAGCAGCAGGCACTAAAGAACAAATCAAGCAAAGTGAATTCGATGGTCCACAGGAAAGATTTATTTATTTGTCCGGTTTGGATAATTATGTTTTGATTGAACCCGTGATGAAATATGGAAGTGGAGATATACCGGTGCTTACCAAAAGGCAACTCTTCGGTGTTGATAAGAAAGGCAACTCATTTACTGTAAAACGTAACGAAAATGCAGAGAATAATTTCATCGCACTGTTGCTGAAACAACACCCGCACTTCGAAGAGCAATTGGAATTTGAGCTGCCTTATTTCTACCTGCATAAAGAACGTTTTTTAGACGAAGACTGGTTTTTGAATGCGTTTGAAGAATGGGAAAGCCAGGGCATCACAGTATTAGGATTTAACCAGTTAAAAGGCAACAAACTCAATCAACATAAAGCAAGGATTACGATACGGGTTACGAGTGGAACCAATTGGTTTAATACAGATGTCAATGTTCGTTTTGGAAGAAAAAAAGCTTCTTTAAAACAATTGCAGGCATCCGTGCGAAATAAAAGCAAGTATGTTCATTTGGATGATGGAACGCTCGGTATTCTTCCTGCTGAATGGATAGAAAAGTTTAGCGCTTATTTCAATTCAGGCGAAGTAATACCGGCTGGATTGATAACGCCCAAAGTAAACTTTTCAGCAGTTACTCAATTGTATGAAGATGGACAATTGGATGAGCCCGTAAAGCAGGAAGTTTTATTGTATCGCCAAACTTTTGAAAATTTCGATTCTATTCGACGTGTTAATGTTCCTGCTGAATTAAATG
>JAOQAJ010000103.1 GCA_025963675.1 Segetibacter sp. | reverse complement strand
TAAAATATTATAAAATTTCACTTTTACCTCCTATCGTTTTTACCGATTATGAGGCCGAATAGGATGTAATAAACTTTAAAAAAAAGTACCTCTGCAACCGTGCCTGGAAAAAATAAAAAGTTCTCCTTTCATCATCACAACTTCAATTGCTCTCATAAACAATTACAACTTCTTCAATTTTTTCAGTACTTAAAATCTTTTGTTGATTGGTAATATCTATTGAACTATTAGCGATTTGATTATGCTGCTTTCATCATTAAATACTTGTAAAGTATACGTCCCTGTAGCTAATTTTTGTTCCAATAATATTGCTTGCGCTGCCGATCCACCGGCGTGCTTAAAGGTGCTGCTAAAGAACAGCTGGCCTGCACTGTTATAAATCTTCACCCCGTAATCGCCTTCTTTCAAGTTATCGAACTGAAGTGAAATTGTATTTTCTTTCACTGGGTTAGGGAATATGGTAACCTGGCTATTTGCGCTATTGATCCTCACTTTCTGTACCGGGCTATATCTAACAGTTCCTGTTTTTTCAATTATCTTAATCCGGTAAAAGTTATTGCCACTCACCACATTTCTATCAACCCAGTTATAAGTGTGACTTGTATTGTTATCCGTCATTACGGCGGTAGTATTTGCTTTTATGAAGTCCACGCCATTTATAGATTTCTCCACTTCATACTGTTCAATGTTTGTTTCTGATGCAGTATTCCATTCAACCTGTACTCCTTTTTCTTTCTGGTAAGCTTTTACCGCTGTTAAAACAACAGGTAAGGTTGGTGAATTTTGTCCAAATACAATTGAGAACCGGTTAGCTGCAAACGATGCGGAATCGTTGGTAATAACAAATGGTATTGTAGTAGTAACAGAAAGATTGATGTCTGTTTCCTTCTTCAAATATTCATCTTTCAACTGTGCTTTTACTGCAGTGTTGAAATTTCTGCCATCAATTTTCAGCCAGTATTCTTTCTGCCTGTATTGCCACACTTTTACTGGCAGAGTATCAGTGCTAATAATATTTGGGCGACCTTCAATACTTAGTAAAACCCCGTTTCGGTTTATGGCAATGGTTTCATCAAGATTAGTAAACTTATAAGAATCTTCCTCACCAATTGATTTAGAAAATCTATCGGAAAAAACAGCAACAAATCCATCTGCGGTATTATGGCTGCCGCTATTTAAATTCAACAATAATTGCACTGATAGTTTGGTTAGGGCAGCAGCATTTCTAAACACACTTGTATTCCAATAGCTTTTACTGCTTTCGGTAAACGTTATTGAAGGAGTAGCAGATGAGGATTGTACAAGAAATGCCTGACCTGATTGTATATTAGCATCAACCATTGAAGCAGCCTTGTCGTTTGTTTCTGCCATGCTATTGTAAGCGACATAAGTGCCTCGTCTGCTAAGGCTTTCATCCCAGGTATAATAAGTACTGGTTATTCCCGATTTAGTTAAATTGAGCCAGCTAACAGGACAGGCATAAGGATTACCAATAAAACTATAACCTCCAATTGTTGTACTTAGGGTTGATGGACCTACAGTATAGTTTCCTATTGTAAGAGAACCGGTAGCTCTGAGTATTGTATTAGACGGTGAAGCTTCATTATCGTTAAGATCAACGGCCCGGCTTCCCCTGATCATAAAACGATAAGGACTGCCGGCAGTTAAAGTTGCGGCACTGTTCGGTACGGTATTCCAGATTTGCAAGTTGTTATCAAATGTAAATAATGAGGGATTATATGTCTGAGTTACATCCAGGCTATCGGCTGGTGTTTTTGGACCAGTGATATGAGTGCCGTAACCGGGGGCAGGATTGTAGTTTGTCCAACGATCAGGATTTACTGCTCCTTCCATCCAATTATTTTTTATGCTGGTTGTAGTGGTTACAGAAGGTGAGATAAAACGAAAAGATCTTTTACCAGGTATAAATCGTTCTACGATAAAAGCCCCGCCAGTACCATAAGTAACAGTTCCACCTACAGCAGTTACCATAGAAGTATTTAATGCACTTGTCGACTGAATGGTTATCTTATTACTGGCAAGTGCAAGAGTTCCGCCGGTAAGATTAATTTTACCGGGCAGCGTTCCTCCCGAAATCGTGAGGTTTGAAAGCATGTTAACAGTACCACCGGCAACAGTAAAATTTTTCAAAAACTGGCTTCCTGGTGTAAAATAAAGGTCAGAGTTACCGCGTACAGTAAGTCCTGCAGTAGTGGAACCTGATACACTTCCCGTACCGGTGCGAATACATTTTCCGACGTCAAGAGTAGTGTAATCGGTTATTATAGCTATTCCATTTTTTACGTCTAAGGTTCCGGCGATGGTTAAATCAGTAAGTGTATTACCTGTGGTGCGATTAGAAAGAACAAATGTATGTTCAGCTCTTGTAAAATCAACCGGAGTACTTCCACTTCCATCTGTATTTGCCCCCCATGTAGAAGGTATATTTATATCAGGTGTGCTCTTCGAATACACCACAATAACGGGGGTAATTACAGCTGCGTTACTAAGAACAGTAGCACAACTGTTAGTGCCATTAATTGCATTTACAGTATAAGAACCGTTATCGGTAGTGTTTAAAGGGTTTATCGTATAAACGGAGTCTGTAGCTCCAACAATATTTACTCCATCCTTTTTCCATTGATATGCTGTGGCATTGGTTGCGGTCACAGAAAGCCTAACTGTATTACCTGTAACAACTGTTTGAGATGCAGGTTGGCTTGTGATTTGTGTATTTAAGTATGCGCGATTGCTGGTTACACTTCCGGCTGAATTAGCAACTATTACATCGTACGTACCTGCACTACTGGCAGTAACCGGAGAAACAGTATATGAAGAATTAGTTGCTCCTGTTATGTCTACGCCATCTTTTCTCCATTGATAAGTGTCGCCTGAACCTGCAGCTGTAATAGAGAAGGTAGCACTTGAAGACGCACCGGTACAAACTACTTGTGTTTGTGGTTGACTGATTATTGTAGGAGCAGTGATTACAAAAGCATCGGTATTGTATGCAACAAAACCAACATCACTTTTTCCGCTAGGTTGAAGTATCAAAGATGCCACAAGAGCTCTATTAGCAGGGGTAATACCAAAGTCAGACGCCTTAAAAGCAGTTAACCTGAGAGGTCGGGTAGTGTTAATAGTATTTCCGGCTGTTATTGCTGCCTGGTCGCAGGCTACCCCGGTTTGTATGTCATAAAAGTCAAGGGTATAAGTTCCCAGTTGAGGCACTGTACTCCAACTGACCACTACTTTGCTACCTACTACCGCACCTGAAGAGTTGACAAAATACATGGTATCAGTATAGCCGGTTGGAATATTTGCAATTTGAGTAAATAAAATATCGGGCTTTGCATCAGCAATAGAAGCTGAATCAATACTCAGAACGGGGAAAGTTAGTCTTGCGCTAAAAGGTACATCTATTACCCCTGTTCCTATATTTAATCCATTAATCCCATCGGTCAGTACATCCTTCATTTTTACAGCTGGCAACGGAGTGCTATATCCAGAAGCTACTCCATCATAATTTCCCGCAAGAGCAATTACAGACGGAGCCGCTGTAGTAGCCATGCCGGTAATAGAGGTAATTGGTAAACATTTAAAGTTACCAGTGGTAAATGAAATTGCATTACTCGTTAAAACAGTATTATTAGCACCGGTTGAGTAAAGCACCGTTCCTACTTTAAATGCTAATAAGTTATGACTGTTGTTAGGTAAAGTAGTACTATTAGCAGCAGAAGTTGTACGCCAATAACTGCCGAAATCGGTGATTATTTCCGTTACCTGTTGGGCATGTACAAAAACAGAAAAAAGAAGAGAAAAGAAAACAAAAAAAGCTTTTTTAATAGCGGCAGACCTAACCCTGTTTTTACCTTTTGTTTGTATAGTTATAATCATGTTTCGGCCTTTTTAAAAACCTGTATAAGGACTGCTCGGTGTCAGACAGAACGAATTAAGGGGGAAAAAAATTATCGCGACAGGACGATTGCGTCTTAGAGGGGTATGAAAATGACAGATATAACTCTAGCAGGAGATGAAAAAAACAAGAGTGGAGGGAAGGAAATAGGAGGAGGAAGAAAGATTTAGGAGGGAGTCGCTTGCTTCCTCCTATCAATTTTTGAGCTGCCGTGTGTTCTGAAGTAAATATTAGTTCTGCAACAACATTTTTTTATTTTTTTGGTTCTTTTTGAATCGCCATGCCCTTTGAAGGCCGTACAATACTGCTACGATTACTAATATGATAACGTTGTCATCAAAAGGAACATCGTATACCTGCCCGTCTCCCAGGTCAGGGGGTGGTGGATAAGGTTGGGCATTAAGTAGTATTGGTAAGCCAATCGTTGCTATTGAAAGTAGAAATTTCGTCTGATTTGCCTTTTTGCTCTTGTTAAGTTTAAAATTCATAAAAATCCGATATTTTAATAGTGTTACTAACAACCTTTTTGTGCTAAATATTACGGCTAGCCGTACTATTCGTCTTTAGACCTAACGTTTCTTAATTAAGAATATTGTTATCATTCGGCATATTGCCTGCCGGGACCGGTTTTAGAAAATGTTTGTGCAGGTTTTAAAAACCTGAAAAACAGAAGATCAATTACTAATGTGGTAAATTCTACGTGATGCGGCGGCATGTTTCGTTTATTTTCTTATCCTTTTTTATACCTTTCAACGAATCAGATTTGGCAGGCAGATAGTGCAAGAGTATAATGGACTACATCAAAACATATAAGAGTTTTATCAACAGCCACTATTTAAGTGAGGGAGTTAGGATTACTACTGGTGTTGTTCTTCCGGCGCTTGCATTTAGTTATTTTGACATGTTTCAAGTTGGGATTGTTGTTTCCTTAGGTGCGCTTTTCGTAAGTGTTACTGACAGTCCGGGTCCAATTCACCATCGAAAAAATGGAATGGTTGTTTGTATTGCCGGTATTCTAATTGCAACCCTGGTTATAGGATTTGCAGCAAAATCACCGCTTCTTCTTGCTATTTTTCTTTTTGTTGGTTGCTTTTTTTTCTCAATGATCAATATTTATGGTGCAAGGGCTGGTTCCATAGGCACTGCGATCATGCTTGTCATGACTCTTACAATAGACCCCCGAATAAATCTGGATACAGTAGATAAAGTAATTCTGCATTCAACATATATGGCGTTTGGCGGCCTTTGGTATATGTGCTTTAGTATGTTGTTGTATAATTTTCGTCCCTATAGGCTTTTGCAGCAAGCCCTTGGTGAAGCCATCCAGGAAACAGGCAAATACCTTTTGATACGAGCCGAATTTTATAAGAAAGAAGTCAACTACGAAAATACTTTTAAGCAACTGCTACAACAGCAGGCAACGGTTCAACACAAACAAGTTGAATTAACCGAGCTCTTATTTAAAACGAGAAGCATTGTAAAGGAATCAACCAATATTGGTCGGTCACTTGTTATGATTCATCTGGATGTGGGGGACATTTTCGAAAGAATAATGATGTCTCACCAGGAGTATACTTTGCTGCATCAATACTTCGATGAGACAGATATCCTTGAAGATTATTATCAACTAGGTAGAGAGCTGGCTTACCAGCTGGATGATCTTGGTATTGCAATAAAGAGCGGTGAGCCTTTAAAGAATAACCGCAACCTGAATGAACAGATAAGTAAATTGACTGAAAAGTTAGACAACCTTCGTCTTATTTATCTGAAACCAGATAACATCGAAGGTTTCATTAGTCTTAGAAGAATTCTCGAAAACATACAAGATTTGGCTGAGCGGTTGTCCACAGTTCAGCAATATAGCAACTTCAAGGGTTCGTATAAAAAGAGAAAGATCAAAGATTCCGATTATAAGCATCTCATCTCATCAAAGGAAATTACGCCTGATCTGTTTTTCAGTAATCTCACACTTAAGTCCGATACTTTTCGCCATTCATTAAGAGTAAGTATTGCCATCGTGGTAGGTTTCATTGTTGCCTTCGCACTAAATATCGGCCACAGCTATTGGGTGCTGCTGACGATTATAGTTATTTTAAAACCAGCATTTAGCTTAACCAAAAAAAGAAACGGCGATAGGCTTGCCGGCACTTTCGCCGGAGTGCTTATTGCCCTTGCAATTTTGTACCTGGCTCCTAATAACAATACCCTGTTTACATTGCTTATATTGTTCATGGCTGGTGGTTACACTTTCATGAGAACAAATTATTTGATCAGTGTATTGCTTATGACCGTTTACCTGCTCATATTTTACCACCTGCTAAATCCAAATGATTTTAGAATATTACTTACCGACAGAATTATCGACACGCTTATCGGATCTCTTATTGCCTTTTTAGCAAGCATTTTTCTTTTTCCTTCATGGGAAAGAAAAAAGTTTAAATCTGAAATGGTCACTATGCTCTCTGAGGTAAACGAATATTTCTCTGTAGTTGTCGAAGCTTTTAGCGGAAAACAAATTGATCCGTCAACAAAACAACTGGCAAGAAAAAATGCACTCGTAGCTTTAGCAAACTTGTCAGATGCCTTTAATCGAATGATCTCCGAGCCAAAAAGCCAGCAGCAGGGGGTAGAGGTTTTACACCAGTTTGTTGTTTTAAATCATATGCTCACTTCTTATATAGCAACCCTGGCTTATTATATACACACGCAAAATATCCCCTATAGTTCTGCGGACTTTATTGAAGTATCTGAAGACATACGCCTGTACTTTACCAATGCGGTCAGTTACTTAAATGGGGGAAATGTAGGCGAAAAAACAATAAGTAATAAAGAGTCTTTGCGTAAGCTGAACGAGCGGGTAAATCACTTATTGCAGAAAAGAAAAGATGAATTGCAGCAAGGTCTCATGGAAACATCAACAAGGAAACCCTTGTTTGATCTAAAATCAATTGTTGATCAATTTAACCTTATCTATAATGTAGCAGTTGACTTAAACAAAATAACGCAGACTTTGAAAATCGAATAAAGAAAATGGGTTGCTTATTGACAAGACTTTAGGAACTGAAATGAAGCTGCGGTCGCGCACTCTTCGACAGAAAGAAATTTTTTTCATCTGCAGCCTTCCTTTTTACTAAACCAAATGGCCGCGTTTAACGTTAGTAAGACGATAGCCTTTTTTTAAAACATTTTCGGGATTCAGGCGAATTAGTTTTACGCCTGTCGATCGAAAGATAACTATTAAAGTAATTTATTATAGACAACGCTGCGATGACGACGAGGCAACCTGAAGTAATATAATAAATTGAAATTTTGTTTTCATGACAAGTAATCACCATGGAGAAATCTGGAAAGAGGTAAACTTTGACTTTGAGTTCACCAATGAATATCGTCTGCAAGTATCAAACTTTGGCAGAATAAAAACCTTTAATAAACTGTCAAATGGTAATGAGCTTAAGGGGTCAATGATTAAAGGTTATAGAATTATCAGGCTGAAGTTTTTCAAACCAAGAGACGCAAAAATTCAGGCTAAGATTTCAGAACTACAGCAACAGATTATTAACCTGAAACAACGACTAAAACTGCTTAAACAGCAAGGCGCACAACAGTCGCAGCTCGACGCAACAGCCCAACTTTTGACCGAAACGACTAAGAAGTTGGGTAAACAATTTAAAATCGATTCGAAAGACAGAACCATTAATTATCATTCGTTGGTACATAAACTCGTGGCAGAATACTTTTGTATGAGGCCTTCCGAAGATCATACTGTTGTTGCCCATCTTAACTATGACAAGCTAAACAACAGAAGCAGCAATCTAAAATGGATGACGTCGGCAGAAAACTTTGTTCACCAGCAAAACAGTCCCAATGTAATCGCAGGTAAAAAGGAACGAAAACTTAAGAAAAATTCAAAAGTTGCTAAGCTAACAGTAACAAAGGTGATGCTTTTAAAAAAACTGCTTAATGCGGGCAAGCCGTTGCGAACTTTGGTTAAGCAATTTAAAATAACAGATACCCAGATTTTACGGATAAAAAGAGGGGAAAACTGGGCAGAGATTCCTGCTGCAAACTAAAACGCAAATCCCAACCAGGTTAAAGCAGATGTGCCACACTTTGAAGTATGGCACATTCTGAAAGCTTTGCTGATCGTGCTTCACTGTAAAAGTGAGTGACACAACGATGTTTATTAAAGGCTCGAATGCCAGCTACAAAACCTTATTCTTCCTCAATCATTTTTTTCACCTGTTCAATGATTTCTCCCTTTGTTATAGGAATACCCATGATCTTATTGTAGCCTTTTGCATCAACCATGTATTTGTCGCGGATGATCTTAATCAACTGGCCGTTATTAATTTCAGGAATTAAAACCTGATCGTACTTTTTAAGCATATCCCCTAGGTTTCTGGGAAAAGGGCGAACATAACGAAGATGTGCATGAGCTACTTCGTATCCTTCCTGCAATAATTCTATTACTGCACTTTTGATCGCCCCATAAGTACTTCCCCAACCTAAGACGAGTACTTTGCCATTTTCAGGACCATTATCTAATTTTTGCTCAGGAATGTATTGGGCTATTTTTTCTACTTTCTCTTCCCTGATTTTCACCATCAACTGGTGGTTATCGGGGTCGTAACTCACGTTTCCTGTAATATTCTGCTTTTCAATACCCCCAACCCTGTGTTCTAACCCAGCTGTACCAGGAATAGCCCATGGACGAACCAGCTTTTCGTCTCTTAAGTAAGGTTGAAACTTTTCTTCATGGTCGCCCAGTTCGGTTTTGAACTTGACCTCAATTTTATGCAAATCATCACTTTTCGGAAATTTCCATGGTTCTGATCCATTTGCGATAAAACCATCGCTGAGTAAAATAACAGGGGTCATGTGCTGCACTGCAATTCTTACGGCTTCATACGCCACATTAAAACAATCGCTCGGAGTGGATGCGGCAATTACAGGCATCGGACTTTCGCCGTTTCTGCCGTAGTAAGCCTGCATCAAATCGCTTTGCTCTGTCTTTGTTGGCAAACCTGTTGAAGGGCCGCCTCTTTGTACGTTAATGATCAGCAAAGGAATTTCAAGCATGATAGCAAGACCCATCGCCTCAGCTTTTAAGGCCATACCTGGCCCTGAAGTGGTAGTAACTCCTAGCGATCCGCCGTAGCTTGCTCCAATTGCAGACGTAATCGCCGCGATCTCGTCTTCTGCCTGAAATGTTTTTACCCCAAACGCTTTATGCTTACTTAGTTCATGCAGAATATCTGAGGCCGGCGTTATCGGGTAAGATCCTAAGAATAATTGTAATCCGCTTTTCTGGCTGGCAGCAATCAAACCATAACTTAATGCCTGGTTTCCCATTATGTTGCGGTAATTGCCTTTAACCATTTTCGCTTTTTCGACACTAAAACGGGTGGTAAAAGTTTCTGTCGTATCAGCATAATTGTAACCTGCCTGCAGCGCTTTTATGTTGCTCTGTAAAATGGTATCCTTTTTACCGAACTTTTCAGTCAAAAAGGTAATGGTGTTTTCCATATTACGGTTGTACATCCAATATAAAAAGCCAAGCACAAACATGTTCTTTGCACGGTCTTTTTCTTTGGTGCCCATTTCAAACTCTTTCAACGCTTCACGTGTCAGCTTAGTCACGTCTATCTTAATCACCTCATAGTTGGAAAGACTGTCATCTTCAAGAGGGTTTACCCCGTCAGGGTAATTGGCAAGGCGAAGATTTCTTGCATCAAAGCCGTCTGTGTTAGCTATTATTCTTCCCCCTTTTTTCAGGTTCTTGACATTCACTTTTAGAGCAGCAGCATTCATTGCTACCAACACATCGCAGTCGTCGCCAGGAGTAAAGATGCGGTTGCTGCTAAAGTGAAGCTGAAATCCACTAACGCCAGGCAGTGTGCCTATCGGGGCACGGATCTCAGCAGGAAAATCAGGAAATGTGGCAAGATCAATACCAAGTAGGGCGGTATTATTAGTAAACTGGCTACCCGTCAACTGCATTCCATCTCCACTATCACCAGCAAATTTTATAACTACGTCCTGTAAAACTTCTTCTGTAGTAATCATTTTTAAAACTTATTATCAGACAATTTAAGCAATTTTCAAAAGTACAACAAGTAAGAGTAGCATTAAGAGGGATTCGAGACAAAAAACTTTTGTTACTCTTAATAAACAGATAAATTATGGCTAATAGTCTGCTTAGAAATAAAGTAGGTAAAAAGCGCGTTATTGATAAGGCAACTTTTTCAATCTCATAACAAGGACTTAGTTATATTTGTATCACTTAGAATCAAATTAAAAATAACAGAAAATGGCACTTTTTAAATCAGGAAATCCAACTCTTTCGGCGAAGATTTTCAATACCACTGTTGCAGACCAACAGCAGGGGATTATGACGGCGCGTGGGGCAATGAACAAATTTGGTTTTCTCTTTCTTATGGTAATTGCAGGCGCTGCCTTTACATGGCACCTTTACTACCAGGGCAAAGCTCAAACAATGATGCCATTAATGCTGGTCGGCGTTTTTGGCGGTTTAATTACTGCAATAGTCATTTCTTTTAAACAAACATGGGCTCCATACCTGGCTCCTTTATATGGTTTGCTCGAAGGTCTGTTCATCGGCGCTATTTCGGCAATTGTAAATGAAATGTTTGCTAAGAAATACCCCGGAATCGTTATTCAATCAGTTGGACTAACGCTTGGTGTGGCAGTAGCAATGTTTTTATTGTACAACTTCCGTATTATCCGGCCAACACAAAGGTTTAAATCTATTCTTTTAACAGCCACAGCAGGTATCGCTATTTTCTACCTGATCACCTGGATCGTAAGCATGTTCGGAGTTAGAATGGAGTTTATGATGTTAGGAGACGGAAGTATGCTCGGTATCGGCATCAGTCTTTTTGTGGTAGCAATAGCAGCGCTCAATCTCATTATCGATTTTGATATGATCGAGCAAGGCGCGGAAATGGGTGCTCCCAAGTACATGGAATGGTACTGTGCATTTGCCCTTATGGTTACCATTGTTTGGCTCTACGTAGAGATGCTTAAATTATTAAGTAGGCTAGGAAGCAGAGATTAAGAACATTCCTTGTTAGAACAAATTCACGGTATAATTCGTATAACCGGACTTTTAAAAAGTCCGGTTTTTTTATTTTTGGACCAAGACCTTTGAACTACTATTATACTTTTGTTGCGTCGCACTCTTGTACTGTTGGTGCAGTAATCGACTTTTCAAGCAACTTTTTCCAGATCTTTCTAAAGCGACTCATCGTATAACAGAAAAATTTTCAAAAGCTGTTTCTTCCTGCTCCGTTGTAATTACTTCTGAAACATTAGCGCGTGATGGACCTTTTTTGCACCATTTTACAAAAGCTTGTAATTGATCTTCGCTGCCTGTTACCACTGCCTCAACATCACCTTCAGAGGTATTTTTTATCCATCCGGTTACACCTAACTCATCAGCGTTTTCCTTTGCCGAAGCTCTGTAAAATACCCCCTGAACTTTTCCCTTAATCAGTAAATGAAGTGTTGGCATAAAGAGGCGGAAGATAATTGATTCAACTAAAGGGCTGTATAAGTTAATTAAGAATGCGGGTATAAATTGATACCGATTTCTACTACGAAGTTATTAATGAAGCGTTAGTAACGGGCTTTTCTTCTTAACACCAATCCCACTTTTAGTGATACAGTCATGTAAGCATCATTGTTTCCAGGGTTAGCCCTTCGTGCAGGTGTTTTACCGTCGAGACTCCTGTTAAAGAGTTTTTGAGCTTGACCTGCAGCAGTAACATCGAGATAGTTTCTGAAAATCTCGGCATCGACAAATCCGGCGCTATGAGCATCATCTAAATAATCAGTAAAAAGAACCCGGTGTATAAACTCAAGCCTAAGATTGCAAACGTCGGAAGCTTCGTATCTTAAGCCGATGCCAACAGGTATATTGAATTGCGATGTTGTATATGGTTGAACGTCTTTATATTCCAGGAAACCTTCTCCCTCGGTACAAAGTGGCTGTAAATCGATATAGCTGCCATTTAAAAGTGCCTGTGGACTAAATGAAAATCTGCCAACTCCTGCAACTACATAGGGAGACCATAAGGGAGGGTAATTTGAATAATCGAAAAGTAAAAGTGGATGAAATTCGGCAAGCACACTGACTTCAGATATTTTACTCCTAAAACTTAAATTTCTTACTGTCTTTGATCTCGAGTTTACCGAATTTCCATCAATATCCTTGTCTGCAGATTGAACTGCTCCCCATGTACCCTCTAATCTTACACCAACCAAGTTTTGGTACATCACAGATCCGGATATGCTAAAGCCCGGCTTTGTATTCTTCAACCTGATTTCGTTGATATAATAATTCCTGTCACTATTTGCCCCACCAATGTCTGTGATGCAGTTCATCGCACCTATTCCCAGGTTAAATTCGTACGAGAACAGGTTATTGTAATACTGGCAATACAAGCCTTTAGAAAAGCAAACCGATAGCAATGAAAACACAGGAACAAGGAAAGCTCTCATACGATTATTTTTAACGTGAATGATAAAACTTCTGCTAAAAACTCTTAAAGGAAATAGCGTATAAAAATTTAAGTCTGTGTTCTTCTCTTCTCGACTACCTGGTTAGCGCTTCTACTTATGATAGTATTTAAATATAAATAATTTGTTTAATAAAACAAATAAGTTACGCTATTAGCATTTGATATATTAAATTGAGATGGAGAAAAAGAATGGAATTTAAGCGTAAGACTAAGTGCACTAAGTGCTTAATTTGACATGTAATTACGTCGAACCCTTTTGCCGTAAGAAAATTTTTTTAACGACTAAAAGCTTATTTATAGAGTGTGCAATTGAAAAACAACCGATAAACGGAGCGTCGCAAGCAAGGCCAAATAGGGTTACAAATGCTTGCCGTATAATTAATTCCTAAAATTAAAATGCTAACATTTTTAATAAAAACCTTTGCTGAAATTTGTACATCCTAAATAACTCAGATTAATGCGTAATGCCAAAAATATTCTTTTAGCTGGTTTATTATTTATTTCTTCTATTGGTTTTGGTCAGGCCGACCCCTTGAAAGGATGGCATTTGCTAGACGCTACTGCTGATGGTTTCCATGGAATCAGCATAAATAAAACATATGATTTTTTAAGGGGCAAAAAGAGCAAGCCGGTAATTGTTGCAGTGATTGATAGTGGCATTGATACGACCAATGAGGACCTTAAAAATATCTTGTGGAGAAACCCTAAAGAAATAGCCGGAAATGGAATTGATGAAGACGGAAACGGTTATGTCGACGATGTTTACGGATGGAACTTCTTAGGTGGAAAAGATGGCCGTAATGTAAAAACTGAATCAGCGGAAGCGAGCAGAATTTATCATAGGTACAGAAGCAAGTTTGACAATAAACAATTAAACGAAACTGAACTGGTTGGTGACGACAAAGAGCAATATGAGCTTTGGAAACAGGCATCGAAGATCGTGAATGGCAAGCCGGAAGAACAGATGGAATTGATGTTTCTTGAAATGGCATATAAAGCTGTAAAAAAACACGAAAAGGTTCTGAAAGAAGAAATGAAAAGGGATACGTTTACAACAGCTGAACTCGAAAAATATATTCCTGCTACCCTGCAGGGGCAAAGGGCGAAATTAGGATACATTAACTTCATCAAGCTGACTGGAATAGATACTGAGGACACAAATTCTGCTACTTTTACTGAATTGGAAGAATATATTGATCAAAAGAAAAAAGCGCAGGAAGCCAAAGAAAATGCTCCGAAAAACTATAGACAGGACATTGTAAAAGACAATTACAATAACATCAATGATCGCTTTTATGGCAACAGCGACGTTATGGGTCCGTCCCCGATGCATGGCACTCACGTTGCAGGTATTATAGGTGCACAAAGGGACAATGGAATTGGGGCAAATGGTGTGGCCCAAAACGTAAAGGTGATGATGATCAGAGCAGTGCCTGATGGAGACGAATATGATAAAGACATTGCCCTGGCAATTAAATATGCGGTTGATAATGGCGCAAAAGTCATCAACATGAGTTTCGGTAAAGGTTTATCACCAGAAAAAAAATGGGTCGATGATGCCGTCAGATACGCGGAATTAAAAGATGTCCTGATCGTTCATGCCGCAGGTAACGATGCAGAGAATAACGATACAACACGTAATTTTCCGAGTCCGGATTTAAAGGTGCTTAGAAGAAATGCGTCGAACTTTATTACTGTTGGTGCCAGTAGCGATCCGAAAGTGAGCGGAGATTATGTGGCAGATTTTAGTAATTACGGAAAAAATACTGTTGATGTATTCGCTCCCGGCGTAAAGATTTACTCTACGCTTACTGGCAGAAGCTCTTATGGGTTTTTAAAAGGTACCAGTATGGCTTCTCCGGTTGTGGCTGGTGTGGCAGCTGTTATTCGCTCATACTTTCCAGACCTTTCTGCAAGCCAGGTTAAATATGTGATAGAGAAATCGGCGATCGTTGATCCTGCACTCACCGTAAACAGGCCTGGCAGTAAAGAGGCAGTTCCATTCAAGGATCTCAGCACTTCAGGCGGATTGTTAAATGCATACAATGCTGTGAAAATAGCAATGACTTTACAGCCTGAAAAAAAGGAAATAAAAAAAGAGGTACTTCCAAAACCAACGTTTAAAAATCTTCCCGTACAAAAATAATATGGCCAATCTTCCTGCCGGCAGTTTCCCGCCGTATTTTGCTAATTACATCAATCTTGTTCATGCCGATTCTATGGCAGAAGCAATTGAAAGGTATAGTGTGAATATTCAAAATTTTTTTAAAAATCTTCCAGCGGAGAAGATTGACTACAAGTATGCGGAGGGCAAGTGGACAATCAAAGAAATGCTTCAGCACATTATAGATACTGAAAGAATTTTCGCTTATCGCGCCTTAAGAATTTCAAGAGGCGATAAAACCCCGTTACCAGGATTTGATGAAAATAACTATGCTGCTGCCAGCAATGCAGCCTCAAGAAGTTGGCAAACTTTATTGGAAGAATTTGAAGCGGTAAGACAGTCAACAGATCTTCTCATACGAAGTTTTACTCCCCGCCATCTTGAACAATCAGGAGTAACAAACGGACATACAAATACAACTATCGCTATCTCGTTTATGGTTTACGGCCATATCCTCCATCACATGAATATTCTGAAAGAAAGATATCTGTAGTTTTTTATTTAGCCAGCTTTCGAATTTTTAGCGACATCGTTGTGTCACACACGTGTACTTAAAAACTTAATTGAAACAATCTTATGCTGAGCTTGCTTTTCTGTGAAATATACCTGAAATTCAAAAACCTTCCTGAAAGCTCTTTCTGCGATTGCTCATCCATAAGTATCTTTCCGTCTTATTCTCACCTTCATAATAATCTGATGAAATTATCACTGATAGTTACAGCGTTGTTTTTATCGGTCGCAGTATCTGGCCAAAGGAATAAGCCAATAGATGCCGAGGCTACCAAAGAAACGAAAGCATTGTATGAGAACTTAAGAAAACTATCGAAGGAGCACACACTCTTCGGGCATCAGCATGCAACCGAGTACGGCCATGGTTGGTCTGGTGATGAAAATCGTTCAGATGTCAAATCTGTTGTTGGTTCCCACCCCGCCGTTATAGGCGTCGATTTTAGTGGATTTACGAGCGGCACACCTGAGTCAAGGAAAAGGGCAAAAGATGCTGTAAGAAAAACAGTAATAGATACGTATAACCGCGGCGGAGTAACAACAGTTGCATGGCACTTCCCCAACCCATTATCAAAGGGCGGCTTCAATTGGGTTGACTCTATTTCTGTCCCTGCTGTAAAACATCTCATTCCGGGCGGAAAAGCAAACGGGCTGTACAAAGAAATTTTAAGCGGAATTGCTGAATTTGCTCAAAGTGCAAAAGGAGCAGACGGCAAGCTTGTCCCAATGCTTTTCAGACCTTACCACGAATTTGATGGTGGCTGGTTTTGGTGGGGCAAGCCTCATTGTACAAAAGAAGAATTTATATCGCTTTGGCGTTTTACTGTTTCCTTTTTAAGAGACAGTCTTAATGTTCATAATTTCATTTATACTTTCTCGCCCGACAACAGGTTTTTGACCGAAGAACAATATCTCGACAGGTACCCTGGTGACGAGTGGGTTGACATGGTCGGTGTCGACAATTATGGAGACATGGGACGCGACAAGTACAACATTGAAGTGGCGGCCAAAAAACTAAAAGTCGTTTCGGATTATGCTGAGAAAGCAGGCAAATTAGCAGCCTTTACAGAAACAGGCCTTGAAACTATTCCAAATCCAACATGGTGGACGGCCACGCTTTTAAAAGTAATGAAAGCACACAAAATGCAACTTGCATATGTGTTAGTGTGGCGAAATGATATCAGAAGTCCAACGCATTTTTATGCACCTTTTCCCGGTCAGGTTAGTGCCCCTGATTTCAAGAAATTTTACGATGACCCTTATACACTTTTCGAAAATGATCTAAAAGGTATTTATAGGAAAAAGAAGTTTTTGGGCATTTTTTGATGTAGAGTGTTTTATTGAACCAGAACTTCTGGCTCGGCAAAGAAGAGGGACTAAAAAACAATTTTGCACCATTCGTTTTTGAAATTTTATTTTTAGCTTTAACGAAAGCATTTATAATGAAAGTACCATTAAAAAATATCGTTTGGAAAGAGGGAGACTTTTATGTTTCAAAATGCCTGAATGTTGAAGTAGCCAGCTTTGGCAACACTAAGGAAGAAGCACTAAAAAATTTACAGGAAGCTTTAGATCTATATTTTGAAGACAGAAGCCTCGATGATGCCCTTACCATAGAACAGGTTGAAATTGTTTCAACAGAAATGGAACATGCCTAAGCTTTACTCGTCTCTTGAAATACTGAAAGTACTTCAAAGACATGGTTTTTCTTTTGTTTCTCAAAACGGTAGCCACATTTAATATCGTAAACCTGGCAGCCCAACTTTGACTGTTATTATACCTGCCGATAGAAAACAGATTCCTTCTGGTACATTCCGTTCTATTCTTAAACAAGCTGCATTGACTAAAACAGATTTTGAAAAATAACAACAGCAGCTTAAATACTGCCTCCGGGACAAAAAGAGGTTAGTTGGTCAAGAAACTGTGAACTGCTTTCATTTCTCTATCTGGTTGTTATGATGCACCCCTTTAAATATTAGAACAGTATTTACAATTCACTGTTTACCTTTGGCCAATCAATAAGATTCTCCTATTATGAAATTTGGTATAGTTGTTTTCCCGGGTTCTAATTGCGACAGAGATATGCAGGATGCACTGCAGGATGAACTGGGAAAAGAAGTCGTAATGCTTTGGCATAAAGACAAAGACATTAGTATGCTTTCAACTGATGATTGTATTATTTTACCAGGCGGTTTCTCTTATGGAGACTATCTCCGTTGTGGCGCTATCGCACGTTTTAGTCCGATGATGGAAAGCGTAATAGAATTTGCTAAAAGTGGCGGAAAAGTGCTGGGGGTTTGCAATGGCTTCCAAATACTATGTGAAAGTGGATTGTTGCCTGGTGCTCTTTTACCAAATGCTCAACAACAATTTGTCTGTAAAAATGTTTATATAACCGGCGAAGATGGAAAGCCCTTAATGGTACCGGTTGCTCATGGAGAGGGCCGATATTATGCAGAGGAAAATGTATTAGACGAATTAGAAGCAAACCAGCTGGTGACTTTTAGATACTCGGATGAAAAAGGTAATATAGAACCAATGAGTAACCCAAATGGGGCTGTGAGAAATATTGCCGGTATTAAAAACAAAGAAAACAATGTGTTTGGTATGATGCCTCACCCTGAAAGAGCTATCTCTTCGGTTTTAGGAAACATCGATGGAATACAGGTTTTTAAGTTGTTAGGATTGAATTAACAAAAACAGGCTTATCAATTGCCAGTGTGCAACCTGGATAATTAAATTTTAAAAAGATGCGATCAACTATATTTTCTATCATCTTCGTTTTGTTTGCTTTTAGTTCTATTGGTCAGATACAGGATCCTGTGAAATGGACTGCTACCAGCAGAAAAAAAGCAGGTTTTTACGAAGTAGTATTAACTGCCACAATGCCAAAACCCTGGCACATCTATTCGCAAAAGACCGGGGAAGGCGGACCTGTTGCTACAACTTTTAAATTCACTAAAAATCCTTTACTAACTTTTAATGGTGAAGTAAAAGAAGTAGGACTGTTAAAGGCAAATTATGATAAACTGTTTAAAACCGAAGTAAAATATTTTGGAGATAAGGTTGACTTCGTGCAAACAGTAAAGGTAAAAGGTAATGTAAAGACAAATGTAAATGTAACTGTAGAATACATGACTTGCAACGATAGCAAGTGTCTTCCTCCAACAAAGAAAACCTTTAATGTTTCTTTGTAATCATTAACCACTAACTGAAATGATTAAGATTTTTAGGCCTTTATTTCTTCTCTTATTTTTTTTTATTTCTTTTCATATCGCTGCACAGGTTTCAAAACATGTGCAGTTTTCATTTTCAGGAGATCGTGACGAAAAAGGTCCATTTGTTTCTATAAAAGCAAAAGTTGCTGATAGGGTGCAATTATTTTCAACAAAAAAGCAATCTGCAGACGATGCGTTTGTCAGCCTTGTAGAATTCGACAGTTCCGCCAAAACTTATTTGACCGATAGCCTTATTGAAATCGGAAGCTTGAAAACAACAATGAATAAAGCTGCAGGTGCAGAAGTAAAATATTTTGAGGATAGTGTCGAGTGGAGACAAAGACTTAATATCTCTACAAAAGACAGCGTAAAAATTAAAGGAACTATCACGTGGTTAGCGGCAGTTGGCGAGGAATTTCCGACGGGAGATGAAACGTTTTCAATTAAGATAAAGGCTGTTGATAGTGTATCAAATACTACAGCTCCAATTAACCAGGAAGGTTCTCTTTGGTCTACATTTTTGTTGTGTCTTGTAACAGGTCTTTTAGCTGTTTTAACTCCCTGTGTTTTTCCGTTGGTACCGGTTACTGTTAGTTTTTTTCTTAAAAGAAGCAAGTCGAGAGTAGAAGGATTGAGAAACGCGACTTTTTATTCTTTATCTATCATTTTGATCTATACAATTCCCACCCTTGTTCTTACTTTACTTTTCGGTGGAAACGTCTTATACAACATCTCAACTCACCCTGTAACCAATCTGTTATTTTTTGCCATTTTTATTCTTTTTGCAATATCCTTTTTCGGAGCGTTTGATATAACGTTGCCAAACAGTTGGGCAAACAAGGCAGATGAGAAGGCAGGAAAAGGAGGTCTTATCGGAATTTTCTTTATGGCCCTCACACTTGTAATTGTGAGCTTTAGTTGTACAGGTCCAATAGTTGGAACCCTACTTGGAAAAACTGCGACACAGGGCGTAACAATGGCACCAGTTATGGGAATGTTAGGTTTTGGTTTAGGTCTTGCATTGCCGTTCTCATTATTCGCCTATTTTCCATCTATGCTGAAATCTCTGCCAAAGAGTGGCGGCTGGTTGAACACTGTGAAGGTCACTTTTGGATTTATAGAACTGGCCCTGGCGATGAAGTTTTTATCGAATGTAGATCTCGCTTATCACTGGCGTTTGTTAGACCGCGAAATTTTTCTGGTTATCTGGATTGTGATCTTTAGTCTACAGGGAATGTACCTGTTAGGCAAACTTAAATTCAGTCACGACAGCGACCTTCCTTTTATTACTGTTCCCCGGTTATTTTTTGCTATTGCTTCTTTTTGCTTTGCACTGTATTTATTTCCGGGTTTGTGGGGAGCGCCATTAAAAGGAATTGGCGGTTGGCTTCCTCATACCAGTACACAGGACTTTAATCTGCAGGATCTCAAATACCAGTTGGAAGATTTGAAAAGCGCAGGAGTTAACCCGGGAACTTCTAAAAATGCAGCACCGCCGGCAAAAAAATACATTGACAAATTACATACACCTTTCCGACTACCGGGTTACTTCGACCTGAAAGAAGGGATGGCAGCAGCAAAGATTTTAAATAAACCTGTAATGCTGGACTTTACAGGTCATAGCTGCGCCAACTGCCGAAAAATGGAAGCAGAAGTTTGGGCAGATCCTGAAGTATTGCGTCGGATTAAAGAAGATTTTGTTTTGATAAGTCTTTATGTGGATGAGTCAACAGAACTGCCTGATGACGAACAATACACCAGTAAAAAAACAGGAGAAAAAATAGTTACTGTTGGGGATAAGAACAAAGACTATGAAATAACAAAGTTTGGATTTAATGCTCAGCCGCTTTATATGTTTCTTGATTTAAATGAAATTCCTTTGAGCGAAATAAAATATGGATATGATTCTGATGTGAAGAAGTTTATAGATCACCTTGAAACAGTAAAACAGAAGTTTTATTCAAAATCATGATATTTTGGTTTTTAGCATCATTAGCAGTTAGATGATAAAAAAAATGTTACCACATGAGACCGGAGAATGAAGGTGGTAAGATTTTAAATCTGTAAGGAAGGATTTGCAGTACAAGTGCTACGGTGAGCACACAAGTTTTTTTGGAACACGGATAACACAGATTGAGAGGATTAGGCAGATTACCCAGGTAAGAAAACCTGAACCAATGCATTTTTATCCGGAAAAACAGCGTTAGGGATGTGATATTACCAGAGAAACAATTTTAAAATCCGTTTATCAGTTTGATCCGTGTCATCCCTGTTCTATTGTTTTGATAAAAAAGATGAGTATACAAGGTAGAGTTGAAGGGTGCGACGCAACGATGAATAATAGTAGCAATATGGCTATGGCCCCAAAAAAATTCCGTACTATTTTTTGCAAGATGCGAGGCGGATGATTCTACAACTTTTTAAAACAAGCTGTTATGAAAAGAATTGCTGTTATAGGGTTGGGTAAAGTTGGTTCACTGGTAGCTACATTGCTGCACGAACATTTTGAGGTAACAGGAATTGATTGTGTGCCTTGCTCTTATCATCCATTTGTAACGCATACCGGAAACTGTAATGACCACGAGTTTTTAAATGGTGTGTTACAAAACCAGGATGCTGCTGTCTCTTGTTTGCCATATGATAAAAACCTCGTCATTGCTCATATGGCCCATCGTCTCGGCCTGCATTATTTTGATCTTACCGAAGATGTAGGTACCACAAATGCGATAAGGCAAATGGCTAAAACATCGAGAGGTGTTATGATACCACAATGTGGTTTGGGTCCGGGATTTATCGGTATTGTTGCTGCAGACTTGTGTAATCGTTTTGACAAACTGCGTGATGTAGAATTAAGAGTCGGCGCTCTGCCCCGCCACCCCAACGGCTTAATGGGTTATTCTTTTACATGGTCTCCTGCAGGCGTTATCAATGAATATTTGAACGATGCTGAAATGATACATAACGGCAAGAGAAAATGGATGCAATCGCTGGACGGAATTGAAACCATCAACATTGAAGGGCAGGAACTGGAAGCATTTACCACCTCAGGAGGGCTTGGAACACTTTGCGAAACATTAGATGGAAAAGTCGATACGCTCAATTATAAAACCATCCGATATCCTGGTCACTGCAAGTTAATGCGGTTCCTGTTATATGAGTTGATTTTAAAAGAAGATCGAACCTTGACAGAAGATATACTTACCAAAGCCAAACCACCGGTAAAAGAAGATGTCGTATACGTATATGCGGTTGTTGAAGGCTGGAAGAACGGCGCGTTAACGCGCGAAGAGTACTTTAAGGCTTTTTACCCGATGCAGATTGGGGGCCAGGAATGGCGGGCAATATCATGGACAACGGCTGCATCGATTGTTGCTGTAGTAGAAATGGTAGCGAATGGCAAACTTCCTCAACAAGGATTTGTAAAGCAGGAAGAGATTTCGCTAAGTGATTTTTACGAAACTGAAAATGGAAAGAGGTACGGTATTTTGCAACATGTAAAAGGTTAACAGCATGGAAGAAAAACTAAAAATATTGAACGTTGTTTTAGATGGATTAATGAGACGTTATAAGGAAAGGGTTCCTGATGTTAAAAAAATAATTGGCGCATTGATAAATGAAAAGGTTATTTCTGATATTGATGAAATCGAAAATGATCACATTGCATTTCGTACTCTCGGAGTTCCTAATTTAGGTATCGCCTCTCTTGAAAAAATCTTTCTTCATTATGGTTACGAACGGCGGGATTATTATCACTTTAACGAAAAGAAATTAAACGCTTATTGGTATGCCCCACCACTCGATCATTATCCCCGCATTTTTATTTCTGAATTACGGGTGAATGACCTGTCATCTGCTGCGCAACATACGATCTCCAGCTACACAAACGAAGTAGCTTCTGACCCCGTCGACGCACTTGATTTAAACAATGGTTTAGCTGTCGATACCTTTTTACATAGTGGTCTTTGGCGCTTACCAACGTGGTCAGATTATTCGGCTTTAAGTAACGAAAGTGAATATGCTGCGTGGACCATTTATAACAGGTATTATTTAAACCATTTTACAATTAGCGTTCATAACTTAAAAGAGGCATTTAATACAATTGATCAATTCAACCAGTTTTTGTTGCGTCACGATATTAAGTTGAATAACTCAGGAGGGATTATAAAAGAAAGTCCGGATGGTGGGCTGTTGCAAAGCAGCACCGTAGCCCAGATCATCGAAGCATCTTTTGCTGATGGAGACAAACATCCTATTTCGGGCTCTTATGTTGAATTTGCTGAACGAAGAATTTTGCCAGAATTCAAGCACTTACCTCCGGCTGAAATTAAAAGAGAGCATCGACGAGATGGCTTTGAAGCTGCTAATGCCGATAAAATTTTTGAGAGCACTTATTCAAGCCAAACCGAGCTATAGCCCGTTGGTTGCGGAGTTGACTTAACTGGCAATTTCAAGTCGGGAATTGAGGGCATAGTACACATCCAAAATGAACCAACAGACCTGATATTTTTAGATATAAAAATGCGTGGCATTTCAGGCATTGAACTATTAAAATGTTTGTTCGTTCCGCCTATGGTAATATTTACTACAGCTTTCCGCCCACTAATGCATTTCCTAAAAATGCAATTAAAAAGCCAGTACAAGTAACAAAAAAGTTGTTCGTAAGAACAGCTGTAAGAATGTAAAAATTCCTACTTTCAGTAAATTCTTATCAAACGAAAGTTTACTGATAACATGATTTGTAATATTGAAACAGTTTCTACACATAACAGCTTTCACATAAGAAGTTCTATATTCTTCATTCTTATACTTTCATTTACCATTGCCTGTTCTCAACCTGAGCCCATAAAAAATAAGACAACTGTCGATCAGAAAGAACCTGAAAAAAGTACGGTTGTATTAAACAACAGCGGCGGCTTTATACCTGTAAAAGAGTTGAAAGATGTAAGGATAGCAAGTGTACATTTCAACTTTACCAATAGCAATACTTTTGACAGTATTGCAAATAAATATTGGGCAGTTGAAGCTTTCAATGGCGATACCATTATAAACGATGAGGACTTTTTTGCATTACACGACAAACTAAAACTCTACAACCTTGTTCTTATTGAACTGTCTGCTGAAACTAAATTTAGTTCAGGCCTTACCACATTTATCAAGGAGCTGGAAACCATTACTAAGACAATTGTTGTTGTAACGGGAAGCGGAAAAAACCTTGCATATCTCAACAACATCAAGTCTCCAATAATCTGGAATAAAACCGATAACAGCGAAATTGCTTCAGTGCTAGCCCAGGTAATCTTTGGTGGCAAGGCTGCAAATAATCATCTGGATGCAACCTATTCAGGTAAATTCAAAAAAGGTTCTGGTTCTACTACGGCTAAAACACGGTTAGGTTATTCTGTTCCCGAAGCTGTATCGGTTAATAGCACCTTGTTATCCGGAATTGACTCTATCGTTCATGCCGGTATTGCAGCTCATTCTGCACCCGCTATCGTCGTTTTGGTTGCAAAAGATGGTGAGGTAATTTTCAATAAAGCTTATGGAACCCACACTTACGATGGAGGTCAGGAGACAAAGCTGACTGATTTGTTTGATCTCGCTTCTGTTACAAAGGTGACGGCAACTACACCCGTCGTAATGCGCTTGTACGATGGCAAAGTGCTTAACCTTGATTCTCCAATTAGTAAATATGTCGCGGTAACCAGAAATATCGCGGACAAAAAAGACATCAGAATAAAGGAAGCAATGTTGCATGAGGCAGGTTATACCCCATACATCAAATTTTATGAGCTGCTAAAGCCGTCGGATTTGAGTCGCGATTCTTCTGCAGCTTATCCAACAGCCATAGCCGACAATTATTTTCTCAGGGCCAACTACTTTAATGAGGTGATGTGGCCTGTAACCCTTAACTCGAAGGTTGAAACAAGAGGAAAATATGTATATAGCGACGTAAGTATGTATATGATGAAGGAAGTGGTTGAGACGGCGACACACCAGAAATTGAATGACTATGTATTGAATGAATTGTATCTGCCGTTAGGCATGCAGACAACTGGTTTCTTACCCCGAAAACGTTTCGACAGATCCCGGATAGTTCCTACAACTGAAAATGATAACTGGGTTAGAAACATGTTGGTGCAGGGTTATGTAAACGACCCCGGCGCTGCTATGGCAGGTGGAGTTGAGGGACATGCAGGATTGTTTTCCAATGCAAATGACCTTGCTATATTTTACCAGATGCTATTAAATAAAGGTGTGTACGGTGGCAGCAAATATTACAATGCTTCTACTGTCGACCTGTTTACTTCACGTCGATCTAAAACAAGTGGCCGCGGCTACGGTTATGCCCGTATCACTGAAAAAGAAGAGCAGGCAAACAAAGGCTATCCTTCTCAACAGGCTTTTGGTCACAGTGGTTATACAGGCACTTATGTTTGGGTTGACCCAAAATATAACCTCGTTTACATTTGCCTCACCAATCGCGTTTATCCTGATGATAACAAAACTTATGGTCCTTCAAAAGTTAATATCCGCGCCGAGGTACTTGATCTTGTTTATAAATCCGTTATCAATATTCCGGCCGTTAGACCAAAGTAATTAAGCTGCGTCTCTACTTCAATAATACTTCTCCGTATGGCGGTGATTTTCTTGCTCGTTTCGCTCACATATAATAACTGTTCAGCTTGCATTTCTTGCATAAGAAAATTACATTCATAAAAATTTATGTATGAGCGTAAATAACAGTGGTACTGATCCGACCATAACTGTTGAAAACGAGAAACAAGTAGTAACTATCGGCAGTACTTCATCAACCACCATTACAAGACCAACAATTACGGTCGAAAAGGAAAAAGAAATTATTGATGAGATTGAAAGACATTGTTCGTATTGGCGAAAGATCGGAAACATTTACATTGCAAGCATCATCGTTTTTGGATTAGCTGCCGTAAGCACTTCTGTACTCGTCTCCATTTATACAGGTTCAGACGAGCGCATAATTAAAGTATCAACAATTAAGATTATGGCCTGCATCTCTACCATCTCGCTCGCGATACTAACCGCCTTTAACCTCGTCACTAATTCAAACAACGCAAGAAATGCATGGAAATCGTTAAACGCTGCATTAATGTTGTACGCCGCAGGAAGCATATCCATTCAACAGTTGATAGAACAGTACCAAAAAGGGGAAAACCAATTCGGCAGCTTTACGTTCACTTATGGTTCAACCAATGACAAACCTGCTACATACGCACAGGACATTGTTGCATCGCATGCCGAAAGATTGCAGAAGGAAGCTGAAGAGCAAACAATAAAACAAAAAGAAGCTAATGCTATTTCAGGATTGCGGCCGCCAGATCCGGAGAAAATATTAAATGGCACAGCAATATCAGAAACATAAAGAGCATCAAAAAAATGTAGATAAGTAAGGCAGGGATATAATTAGTCATTTTTTTGAGCCGGGCAAATTACTACTATCAACATCGTTGCGTCGCACTCTTGTACTGATGCAAGTACTTCAGCACAATTCTAAAAGCATTCCCTTCCCGCAAAATCATCAATGGCAGTAATAGAATGGTCTGTCAACTTTTCTTTTTAAAAAAAATAATTGAGTCGACTGTAAAAATTACAAGAGAATTACTTAAAAGACTTAAGATCGATTGTAAAAATCAGGTTAGAGTTGGCTGGTATTCCACCTTGCGCTCTACTACCATAAGCAAGAGACGGTGGCAGGTATAAATCAATACTTCCACCGGCACCTATCAGAGGAATGCCTTCCTGCCAACCGGTGATCAGGTTAGACAAAGGGAATGAAATATTTGTGTTGCTGTCAAAAGTCTGACCGTTTGTAAGCTTGCCAACATAGTTAACAGTTACTGTCTGACATGGAGTAGGCTTATCACCGGAGCCACTCGCTTTAATCGTATAAAAAAATCCACGTGGATCAGCAGTTGCACTAATGTTGTTTGCATCGAGGTATGCTTTAAGGTTAGCAACTTCAGAGGCAGGGGCAGAAACATTCACTGAAGGGCAGTCATCTTTTTTACTACAACCGGCTATTGTAATTGCCACAACAAACATAAAACACAAAATCTTTTTCATTCTTATCATTTTGGAGCTGCAATGTACGGCCACATTAGACTCAATAAACGGCTCCATTATTTTATTTCAAATTTATTTTTAGGCACAAAACCTACTATTGAACAAATGCAATCTTGTTTTTAAAACAATTATAAACCCTATCCTTTTCGATCGATCCACTATTTGCAACTCCTATGCACCAGAGTCATCCTTGCCAATAAAATCATCATTAACTGTTGCACGATCGCCGCTCAACAACTGGTTTTCTTTATTTTCATTATCATACTCCGTAGCTTCCTGTTTTATCACCTGCTCCAGGTCACTCGAACTTGCCGGCTCTTTCGCAGCCACATCGTCTTTACCTGCGATCTTGCCACTTTCACGATCCCTTTCATTCTGTTCCCATGTTTCGATAATATTATTAAACTCAGTCCCTTTATGTTCGGTGCTCATAACTTTAATTTTTAGTAGAACTAAAAGAAAACATAGAGTAAAAATTATGCCGTACGCTCAATAACCTGGCGATAGCATCTAATTAATGTCAATTTTCGGCATTATCAAAAACGCAAAATCAAAGACCCTGATGGAGGTACGTTTATTGGGATTGCACTCTCAATATTTGATACACTAAAATTGCTGCCCGTTAACAAATCGGTGAATGTGAAGGACTGGTCTGATCGAAGATGTAGGATATTTTTCAGGTCTGCAGGAAAAGTAATTCTTGTTTCAATCGGATCAGTTCTGTGAAAGTTAGCCACAACCAAAATTCGTTCGTCGGCGTTGTAACGGATATAAGCGTAGTTTTTATGGTTAAAGCCGGCAACGCCATTTAACTCATAAAAATCACCGGAACGAATGGCAGGTGTTGTCGTACTGACCATTAGAAGTTTGTGGTAAAAACTGCGTAGTTCTTTTTGGTCAGCAGACAATGCAGCGCCATCAAATCTCCCATTGTTCATCCATTTCTGATGGTTTGGTACACCCCAATAATCAAAAATTGTTGTTCGGTTATCTTCGCCTCCAAAACCCTCTTTTCCCCGCCCCGGCTCGCCGACTTCCTGGCCGAAATAAATCATTACCGGTCCGCTTCCTAAAGTTGCTGAAACTACCATTGCAGCCTTTGCATATTTCGGATCTTTGGCAAATCCTTCCGAGGCTATTCGTTCTTCATCATGATTTTCAAGAAAGCGCAGCATGTGAGATGAAAAGCCATCACTTTCTTCCCTCCATACATGTGTGATGTCTTTTACATCGCCGTTAGGTTCATCTTTGATCAACCTTTTTAGCGCATCATACAAACCTACTTTGTCATACAAAAAATCAAATTTCCCTGTAGTAAGGTAATTTTTATATTGAGCCGGGTTATAAGCTTCTCCTATAAAAACAATCCGCGGATTGACTTCTTTTACCTGCGGCACCACCCAACTCCAGAATTCTACCGGAACCATTTCCGCCACGTCACATCTAAACCCGTCAACATTTTTCTTTGCCCAATAAGTAAGAATATCGCGCATTTTAATCCAAACCGGAGGAATGGGATTAAAATGGGTCTTTCGGCCATCCTGGTAATCCACTCCATAATTCAGTTTGATCGTTTCATACCAATCATTGATACCAGGTTTTGCAGCAAAGACATCGTTACCGGTGGCTTTGGCCGGGCTTTCATCAAACTTTCCATCTTTCATCGGATGATGAAAATCAGGACCGCCTGCATCCACTCCTTCCGGCACTATAAATTGTTGAGAAGGGATATAATAAAAGTCATTTGTTGGAGAAAAGGCTTTTGACTTGTCGTCATCTTCGCCAAAGTCTTTAACTCCTGCCGGCCTTGCATCGGAGTGATACGTGCGGGCGACGTGGTTAGGAATAAAATCCATGATTACTTTTAAACCATGTGCATGTGTCCGCTTAATTAGCGCCTCATATTCTGCCATCCTGTTTTTTACATTTACAGCCAGATCAGGATCAACGTCGTAATAATCTTTTACAGCATAGGGAGAGCCTGCCCTACCCTTTACAATATCAGGATCATCGTACTTAATACCAAAAGCTGTATAATCAGTCATCGTTGCATGCTCAAGCACTCCTGTGTACCAGACATGAGAAACACCAAACTTTTTTAACTCGTCTAAAGCATTATCTGTTATGTCATCAAACTTACCAACACCATTCTCTTCCTTTGAACCGTAAAATTTATTTGTTGCGTTTTTATTTCCAAAAAGCCTCACTAACAACTGGTAAATAACAAACTTATTATCCGGCATAACTTTTTGCGTTGTGTTTTTTGATACTTTCTTAACCGGTCCCCGCTTCTGAGATTTGGCACTTATTGCAATGAAAAAGACCAAAGCAATAATAGCGGTTATTCTTAGTTTGTATGACATTCAAAATTTGATTAATGATGAAGTTCTAAGGTGATTACAAAAATGCAGTGAATAGTTTTTTTGAAGACCCTCGCCCAAATATGGGTTGGCAATAAAACAAAAGGAACTATCAATCCGACAATTGTACACCATACCAAAACAATCAAAAAAAGTACAGTCTTATTAGACTTCTTTTGTAGTTGCAAGTTAGCCCTTTTCATACAGCATTTGTTTTGTAAAAAGCCATCCAAAGTGCGAGGTTGCACTGTTGCGTTTGAAAATTTCGCTCAGTGGAAAAGCGTTTTGAAACAATATTTTAGAATATTGATTAAAAGCAA
>JAOQAJ010000097.1 GCA_025963675.1 Segetibacter sp. | reverse complement strand
TGCCGATATTAGCGAACTGTGAAAAGTCTGATGCAATTTTAGCAAGCTGATCTATCTGCTCAACTAATGTTGCGGATACCTTTTCAGCCATCGCCTCGCTGTTCGGATTTTTTTCTTTCAGCGCCCGTTGCATATACTGAATACTCAACTTCATTGGGGTAAGTGGATTCTTGATCTCATGGGCAACCTGCCTTGCCATTTCACGCCACGCTCCTTCCCTCTCGCTTTTTGCGAGCGCCCCGGCACTATCCTCAAGCTTCTTAACCATCTTATTGTATTCTATTACTAAAGCCCCAATTTCATCATTGGCGTTCCAAACAATTTTTTCGTTGGCCCTGCCAAGATTGATATCCTTCATTTTGCTTGCCATCAATTTGAACGAATTGGTAATGCGGTTGGTTAGCAAAACAGAAATGGCACCTGCAATTACAAAAATGAAAGCATTTAAACAGATTAAGGTTACAAGAAAGCTTGATATTTCCTGGTCGAGTTCTCGCTGGGTATTTAAATATGGAATGTTGAGGTAAGCATATAATTCACCGGATTCATCTTTAATAGGAATGTAGATACTCAGGTATTCAAAGTGACTTACTTTTTCCTTTTGTATTACCTGGATCTCTTTATGATACTTTAGCTTGTAAAAAGCGTTCGGATCCATCATTCTGCTAAGAAGTCCCTTATTGTACAGATAAGGCTGGGTAGACACACGAAGGTTACCATTGATATCAAAAAAGTTAGCATCAACATTATGTACTTCTGCAATCTCCTTAAAGGTTTTTTCCAACTCGCTGTTTGCCCCTAATTCATAAATTTCTACCGCATCATCAAAAATGGTTTGGTTCGTGACTTGCGTTTCGATTTCATTACCCAAAATTTTAATTGCTTTTATCAGTCGTTCCTGGTTGGTCTGGGTGAACCTATTGATGTAAAAAGAAATGGTTGCAATTCCAATTACCAGGAAAGAAAATATGCTGATAAAAATAATGGCGCTCTGGATCTGATGCCTGATATTCAACCTGAGGCCATTCTTTAAACGCTTATAGCTAAACTTGAATTTAATAAGAAAATGCCCTACCTGAAACAATGCAATGATGAAGAGGAACGAACCGAACAGGTAAGCAAACAGGGTAATCGATTCGATAAATAGTGAATTGCTCCTGACAATAATTACCATCTTATTGTTTCCGGCGTTGTACCATAATTCATTAGAATCGTCTTTTCGCTGTTCTTTATATTCCTGCTTTAAAAGCTGGTTTTTAGGAATATGGGCGAGAAAATTATAGTCTCCTGAACTGCTTATTAATTCGCCTTTGTTATAGACTGCATACGTGTGATCAAGGTCCGTCTCTGCGTCTCGCACCTGTTTAAACAACTCAGGATACACCGCCTGGTTCTTATATTTTTTAGGTTCAGCCACTACGAAAAAGTAGCCGACAGTGTTATTAAGGGGATCTTTTATCTTTTTTTGAAAAAGAAAACTAAAACTGTAGTAGGCATTCTCGTAATAGAACATGTCCTCATAAGAAGTTTTTTTACTTCTCTGAATTAATGTTGTAATAACATCGTATGAAACCGAGTCTTCGTTGAAGAGGGGATGATAATTTTTATCAAACGTGTAGAGACGCGCATCATACCTGTTTAATAGCGAAGAGAAATTCTCGTTAATAACACTATCCTTAATAATCTTATTCGATCTTTCTGTCGTTATCCGCTCAAAATTATTAGTGAGAAACTCATCGCTAATATTTGTTATACCAATGCTCATGGCATTTTCCTCTAACGGGTCTGCCTCTACTGCAAGCTTTTCTGCAACCTGCTTATCCTGTTCTAACTTTTTGTAATGATTTTGATAAATGATTAAGGCTGAAATACTCGCTGAAAAAAATATTAACCAAATAAGAAAAAATGAAGATCGCAGAATCGGAACATAAATGTCTTCTTTTCTAAATTCCATTATCCCAACGTAAATGAGTAGCCATAGAAGTACTATAAGGTTGCTCGTTGAGGTGGGGTTATGAAGATGTAATGAAAGGTATAAAAAGCCAATAATGGCTATAAAAAGATAACGGCTATAAAAAGGGCAATCAGCACATTTATCAAAAAACAACAAACAAATATGGCTGAAGTGAAAAAAAATCAGCACAATCAATCCGAGAATAATAAAACTTAAAAGTGAATAAATATTCAAACTAAAAAACTCAGTAACATCGAAAGAAATTTGCGAGTCTACTATTAAGCTTCGCACCACTTCAGCTTCCAAAAACGACAGACTTATCAGGAAAATTGATAAGATCCCCATCACCCACCATCTCCTGTTTCCTGTTATTTCTTTGGTGTTTTTAAAATCATTGATCGCGGCATACTTTATAAAGCTAACCAGCCAAAACAGAAGGATAACATTTACAAAAAGATCGCCTAAAGAAGGATGCAGACTATTGGAAGCATATATATAAGGGCCAAACAACTCAAGGGTTGGAAACCTGAAGGGAAAAGAAATCAGATAGCTTAAAGCCCTTATAATAAATATTGCCGACACAAGAAAAGTAAGCCCTTTAACCCAGCCTTTCTGGTGAACAATATCAAATGCACAAACGTGTATAAATATTAATGCAAAAAGTACCCCTAACATTCTAAGAGTAATCGACCAAACACCAGGGCTACTATCATTCGTTTCCTGTTTCTTCTTTAAACCAAACAATGCTTTACCATCCCCGTTTCTAATGTAGACGTCTGCCTTAGATGTAACAATTTCATACTGATTTTCTATATCTCCTAAAGATGGAAAAGACGAGCGTATGTAGTTGTTCTCAAAGAAGTAATCCCAATGAAGTGGTATTACTGAGGTTGCTATCACCTCTCTTCCATTGAACGAAAAACTTCTCTTAATAAATTCAAACTGCCCGTTCTGATACTGGACGTAATACTTTCCGTCTGCTTTTTTTAAATCTTTATTTTCAGGAAGAACCTTGTTATTGTTCCAATAATCAAGAAGCAGGTTACCAGCATCATTTTTTGTATAAACAAATAGTCCTATTTCTTCGGTATTACGATCCAGCACCGTTTTTGGCTGAAAGTGGTTGATGGATACTACCTTAAGAAAAGTGGTATCGGCAGCGAATTGCTCAAATCTTTTTTCACCTCTGCTTACAAAAGATTCCAATTGTTTCTGCACCCGGCTGGGCGAGGATGCATAAAACCAATAATTAGAAAAAATAAAAGAAATAGTATACAACCAGGCAGCAATGATTAACAGATAACCATTTTTATAAAAGCTTCTTTTAATACTATCTATCACTTTGGTCTGTTACGTTTTATCTGGTTCCACAGCTCATCCATTTCACTCAGCGACATCTCTGCCAGTGTTTTACCTTGCAGTGTTGCCTCTTCTTCCATTAATGTAAACCGGGAAATGAATTTTTTATTAGTTTTTTCTAAAACTCCTTCGGGGTCGATTTGCAAAAAACGTGCGTAGTTTATAAGACTAAACATTACATCTCCGAACTCTTCCTCTATGTGTTCAGTATCATTTTCTGCAACCGCTTCATGCAACTCCCTGATCTCTTCTTCTACTTTTTTCCATACATCTTCTTTATTCTCCCACTCAAAACCTACCTGCCTTGCTTTGTCTTGTATCCGCGTTGCTTTCACTACTGCAGGCAACGATTTTGGGACTCCACTTAAAACAGATTTTTTTCCTTCCTGCATTTTTATCTGTTCCCAGTTCTTTTTTACGTCTTCATCGTTATTTACCAAAACATCACCATAGATATGCGGATGGCGTCTTATCAATTTTTCGCTTATCCCTTCAAGAACATCCTCTAGCGTAAACTTTTGTTGTTCCGTTCCGATCTTAGCATAAAAAATAAGATGTAACATTATGTCGCCTAATTCTTCTTTAATCCCTTTCCAGTCATTGTCGCTTATTGCATCTGTAAGTTCATAAGTTTCTTCAATTGTCAAGGGCCTTAAAGTCTCTATAGTTTGCTTCTTATCCCACGGACATTTTTCTCTCAGGTCATCCATTATCTTCACTAATTTCAAAAAACTTGCTTCTAAAGACATTCTAATAAGTTTAAATAATAATTCTAATGTTGTTAATTTCCATGCTATTTATTTTTTTGTAACCAACAGATCTTTTCAATTTCGCTCCTGTTGTGTCACTCACTTGTGCGCTATCTTTTCACATCAACGTTTAAAAGCCCCCTTAACAATCATCCTCACAAAAAATGAAATCTAAGCTTTAAGTTATAGAAGCACTGGGCAGGATGATTAAATAGTGAACAATGAAAAAATCAGGAAAACACTAAACAAAACTCCCATAATCATAGAAGACATCACAAGAAGCAGAAAGAATTTAAGAAATGTTTTAAACCATCCATCCCTGCTTATAAAAATTCTTCATCGACTTATATTGATACCAAATCATATAAAGTAGAACAGGGAACATAAGAAACCCGAACCATGCGAGGTAGTTGATTTTTCCCATTGTGCTTATGCCCGTAAGAAGGAACATAAAAACAAAAAAAGCCTGGCTTGAAGAGCAGGTATTTTAATGAACTAAAAAACTTACCATCGAGGTGTGTTATATCATAAATCAAATGAGTTACCAGGTGACCAAAGGTTTCTTTTGGCTCCACATTTTCCTGCCCGCATACCTGACAATATCTTCCCTGAACCTGAGCATTACAGTTTAAACAATTCTTTTCCTTCCGTTCCTTGAAATGAGACACCTGTTAAAATTTGAATAAAAATACAGACAAAAGAGTTCTTCAAACAATTCACCAACATCAATGTTTTTTCCTTAACATCTGACCCTTTATTTTTGAGAGGTTCAAATGTTACTCATGAAAAAATTATTATTGGTTGTTTCGCTCATTGCTTTAGTATCACAGCTAAAGGCGCAATATTACTATCTCGATATAATCGGTACAAAACAAACCAACCAACAATATAAAATGCTGCGCGCATTTCAATACAAGCGCATCAATGCAACCAGTTTTGAAGGTAGCGAGCCATCTAAAGATTTCGTGTTGGAACAAACCATTACAAATGATGGTCGCCAGGTCGTTACCCGTTCTGCAACTATTGGTAGCACGGAGTCTTTTTTCATAAGCAATTACCAAAATAATAAAGTTGTGAAGACTGTAGACAGCAGCAGAAATGCGATTAATACAGTTACCTATGATTACGACAACGCAGGAAGACTGATTTCGACAAATACCTTAAGTAAAGATTTTGATGGCACCTTCACAAGCACCGAAAGTCACACCTGGAGTTATAACGACAGAGGCCTGCCGGAAAAGATGATAAAAGTGAAAAATCAAACTGATACAACTTTGGTCACTTTCACTTTCGATGAACAGGATAATGTTGCTGAAGAAAGATGGTCGAAAAACAACAGGCCTTTAGAAACTTACTATTATTACTACAATCCTAAAAAGCTACTTACTGATGTCGTTCGCTTCAATCGTAAAGCGAAGGCTATGTTACCCGACTATATGTTTGAATATGACGCCAAAGGACACATTGTACAAATGACACAAACCCAAAAAGGAACCGCCAACTATCTTGTTTGGAAATACTTATACAACGACGACGGGATGAAACAAAAAGAAGTTGTTTATAATAAGCAAAGAGAAATGTTAGGTCGGATCGAATACAGTTATCAATAGCAGGAAGCTCTACTAATGAAAGAGCCAGCCTGCTCTTTCATTATTTGCTCCTTCGCTCATTACCTCCATCCGCCGCCTAAGGAACGATAAAGATTGACAGTTGCCTGAAACTGTTGCAGCCTGTCGTTTACCCGCCCTAGTTCAGCTTGCAACAATGATTGCCTTGCATTTATGACTTCTGTATAATTAGCAAAACCGTTACGCAAAAGCTCCTGTGAATACTGTACTGATCTTTGCAAGGCCGTTATCTGGTTAGTGCGGATGCTTACCTTCTCTAATGCAGCCTGGTTTAATGATATAGCATTCGAAACTTCCTGCCCTGCGGCAAGTAAAGTATTTCTAAAATTCAATAAAGAGGCTTGCTGTTGTGCCTGGGCAACTACCAGGTTTGTTCGATTTAATCTCCTGTTAAAAATCGGCTGAGTTAATCCTGCACCAATGCTGGCAGCAATTGAAGTTGGGTTTAAAACATCTAACAAAGTAAGACTTGCAAAGCCCCCGGAACCAGTTATCACCAAAGCAGGATAGAATGCGGCTCGGGCAACATTTGTAAGTTCGAAAGCATTTCTATAGCTAAACTCCGCTTGTTGTACATCCGGTCTGTTTGCCAAAAGCTGAGCAGGAACACCTGTACTCATAATAGGTAGAGTTCCCGGTTCAAGAAAGTCACTTCGATAAATTCCGGTAGGGGCGTGACCTAAAACAATGCTTAATGCATTTTCAGTCTCCCTTATACGTTGCCTAAGGTCGGGTATAGTTACTTCTGCTGCATATCGCTGCGCTTCACTTTGCACAACAGCAGCCTCTGTTACCCGTGCAGCCTCTTTCAACGCCCGCATGGTAGAAACTGTTGTATCCCAATTATAAACCGTTTGTTGTGTGATTAACAGTTGTTGATCTAAAGCCATCAAGGTAAAATAGAAATTAGCAATTGCACCTACAACGCCCGTTTGAACCGCTCTTCTGGCAGCTTCTGATTGTAACAGGTTTGCAAGACTTGCTCTCCTGTTGCTGCCCAATCTACCCCATATATCTGCTTCCCAGCTCGAAGACAGACCGAGTTGATATGATGTTATCGATGGTCTCGCCCCAAACCCCTGCCCTGCTGAAAATTTTGACCGGGTTATACCAGCGTTTGAGTTAAGGGTAGGTAAAAAAGCAGCACCACTTTGCTGATAAAAAGCTTCTGCCTGTTGTATACGGGTAAATGCAATTTGCAAGTCGAGGTTGTTGGCAATTCCTTCGCCTATTAATCTTTGCAGCGTCGTATCTGTAAACACCTCACTCCATCTCAAATTAGCGATACTGTTGGTATCGGTGGTATTTACATCACGAAAAAGATTGTTCGTGTTGGCTTCAGGCGATTGATATGGAGACGTGACCTTGCACGCACTCAACACCAACACCGAAATGGAAATAAAAAGGAAAACGCTTAAATATTTTCTGTTCATAATTTCTCTGTTAACCAAACCTGGTGTTCCGTTTTTTTGGTGGCAATCATTTGTACTTCTTTTAAACATTGTTGCGTCGCACTCTTGTACTGAAGCTCATTTGATGAACGCGAAAATTCATAGCAAAAAACTCAATTCAACGAAAGTTTAGTTCGCATTCAAAAGCTTGCTTATCGACAGCTACACGTCTCATTCTAAGACACAAACGAACGATAAGACTTTGTACTTTCTTGTCATTGTCTTACATGTAACAGATTAAGACAATTGTCGAAAAAAGACTTAAAAAGCACAAGTGAGTGACACAACGATGTCAAATAAAGAACTACTGTTTGAACCAAAAAGACTTTTAATTATTAACTTTCATATGGCCGGCATTCAACTAAACTTATACCTACGCTAACCTCTAAGTTGCCGGCACCATTTGCGCCCCTGCGCCCCTGTCATCCTCTTCCGTTAATGGCTCTTGTTTAAGTGGACTTATTTTTTCCTGCAGTGTCTGAAATATGATGAATAAAACAGGTATTACAAACACTCCGAAAACAGTTCCGATGAGCATGCCGCCAACAGCGCCGGTGCCAATAGATTTATTACCTGTAGCGCCTGCCCCTGTTGATAGCATTAACGGAACAAGTCCAAGAATAAAGGCAAACGATGTCATTAATATAGGTCGTAAACGAGCTTGCGCGCCTTCTAAAGCCGCTTGTACAATTGGCATACCTTTTCGCCTTCGCTCCACTGCAAACTCAACAATCAGAATAGCGTTCTTAGCTAAGAGACCAACCAACATGATGAGTGTGATCTGTAAATAAATATTATTATTCACACCAAACAACCAGGCAAAAATGAATGCGCCGGCTAAACCTATCGGCAGAGAAAACAGAACTGCAAACGGCAAAACATAACTTTCGTATTGCGCACTTAACAGGAAGTAAACAAACAATAGAACGAGCGCAAAAATAAATACTGTTTGTCCGCCTGCTGAGATTTCTTCACGTGTTATACCTGAGAACTCGTAGCCATAACCAGCAGGTAGTGTTTGCGCTGCAACCTCTCGTACAGCACGAATGGCATCGCCGGAACTAAAGCCGGGTTTTGGAGAACCATTTACACCGATGGATGTAAATAAATTAAACCTTGAAACTGCCTGGGGACCGTAAACTCTTGTCAGTGTAATAAACCCGGAGATAGGTGCCATTGTGCCATTTGCATTCCTTACGTATATATTGTTCATTCCTTCAAGATTGGCCCTGAAAGATGGTTCAGCCTGGTACATCACCCGATACTGCTTACCAAACTGGTTGAAGTTAGAAGCGTACACACCACCATAATATCCCTGCATTGTTCCCAGGACATCGTTTACTGTTAACCCAGCCTCTTTTACACGCGCCACATTTACATTCATCTGGTATTGCGGAAAGGATGGATTGAAAGAAGTAGAGGCAAACTGAATTTCAGGACGCTGATTTAGGGCAGCTAAAAAATCTGCGCCGATCTTTCCAAACTTGCCTATATCTCCACCGCTTTTATCCTGCAATTGAAATTCGAATCCACCTGTTGCTCCAAAACCCTGGATGGTTGGCGGTGCAAAAAATATGACCTTTGCATCTCTTATGCCGGCTGTTTTGGCAAACATTTTTCCAATCACTGCTTGTACGTCCTGGCCTTTTCCTGTTCGTTGTTTCCAGTTTTTTAGTCTCATAATTACCATTCCGTAATTACTTCCTGTACCGCTCAGCATACCTCGCCCTGAAATTCTGAGAATGTTTTCAACCTCTGGTAAGGTTTGAGCAGCCCTGGCTATTTCCTCTGTTACCTGGTCAGTACGTTCCATGGAAGCACCGGGCGGCAAACTAATGTCAGACATTACAGTTCCCATATCTTCATTAGGCACAAAACCGGTAGGTGTTGTTTCGATAAGAAGATAAAAAATGCCGGCAAAAACACCAATTCCTAAAATAGCTATATATTTTTTGTTAGCTAAAAATGAAACCGATTTACGGTATTTATTTGTAGTGACTTCAAACGCTGTATTGAAAGCAGCATAAAACCTTTGAATAAAGCTTCTTTTCTTATGACCCTCCTCGTGAGGTTTTAAAAATATAGCACAAAGGGCCGGACTAAGTGTTAGTGCATTTACCGCTGAAAGAATAATTGATATGGCGAGTGTAAGACCAAACTGCTTGTAGAACACGCCGGCAGATCCCGTAATAAAACTCACAGGTATGAAGACAGCAGCCATAACCAACGTAATGGAAATGATTGCACCTGATATTTCACTCATCGCATCAATTGTTGCCTTACGGGCAGATTTATAGCCATGGTCGAGCTTGGCGTGTACGGCTTCGACGACAACGATCGCATCGTCGACCACGATACCAATTGCCAACACCAATGCAAATAATGTAAGCAGGTTAATGGTGAAACCGAATAACTGCAGGAAAAAGAAAGTACCGATAATTGCCACAGGCACTGCAATTGCCGGAATAAGCGTTGAGCGTAAATCCTGTAAAAACACAAATACCACAATAAACACCAGCACGAATGCTTCGATTAATGTATGAATAACTTTTTCGATAGATGCATCCAGAAAGTCATTTACATTTATAAGATTCAGGTAATGTACCCCTGCCGGGAATGATTTCGAAGCCTCATCTAAAACCCCTAAAGTTCCTTCGATAACTTCTTTTGCATTTGAACCTGCCGTCTGTGCAATCGCAACACCGATTGATTGCTTACCATTTGTTTTAGTTGTGCTTGAATAGCTAAGGGCTCCAAGTTCAATTCTCGCTATATCTCTTAACCTTAATAGTTGACCGTTACCAACCGAGCGAACAACAATGTCACCAAATTCGTTTGCATTTTTAAGTCTTCCCCGGTATTTTATTACATACTGAAAAGACTGCTCACCCTGTTCACCAAACTGGCCTGGTGCTGCTTCCACGTTTTGCTCTGCCAGGGCAGTACTTATGTCTGAGGGAACAAGTCCATAAGAAGCCATCACATCAGGCTTTAGCCAAATGCGCATTGAGTATTCCATTTGACCAAAAACAGTGGCGTCACCAACTCCGGGAATACGCTTTATCTGTGGTATCAGGTTAATAGTAGCATAGTTCTGCAAAAACGTTTGGTCGTAAGCAGGTACATCACTGTACAAAGAAAAAATAACCAGGTTACTGCTTTGCCTCTTAAGCGTGGTTACACCTGCACGTGTTACTTCTGCAGGCAGAAGGCTGGTTGCACGTGATACACGGTTCTGAACGTTTACTGCTGCGAGATCAGGGTTTGTGCCAAGTTTAAAATTTACGGTAATGTTAGCCGTACCATCATTACCAGCAGACGAGGTCATGTACGTCATGTTCTCCACCCCGTTGATCTGCTCTTCCAACGGAACGACCACACTGTTTAATACCACGTCTGCGTTTGCACCCTGGTACGATGCTGAAACTTGTACTGTTGGAGGAGCGATATCAGGATATTGTGAAATCGGTAACGAGGTTAAGCCAAGTATACCGAGCATGACAATGATGATTGAAATCACTGTAGACAGTACCGGCCTTTCTATAAATTTTCTTAACATAACTGGTGTATGGTATGAGTTGAAGTAATTGCTACGATCATTGCAATTCGATCAACAATTACTGTTAACTATTTGGTTTCTTACAACTAGGGCTTAAGTAAGCTTTTGGTGAATAATGAAAATGGAGCACAAGAGTGCGACGCAACAATGGGCCACAGAATTCCTAATGTCCGGCTCAATAAATCTCCTTCTTTCCACTCTGTAATTTTGCGTTTTCAAATTCCTTAATCGAACATTTAAATGCTGTTTTCTCCTATTGCAAAATCTGTTGATACACGCTGTCTGCATTAACTAATCTCGGCTTTATCGGAGCGCCTTCTTTTAAGCTCGCGACACCTTCCAATACAATCTTTTCTCCCGGCTTTACTCCTTCCTGAACCACAAAGTATTGACCATTGCCCGTCTCCAAAACTTTTATTTCCGAGCTCCTTACCGTACCTGTACTTTCAACAATATAAACGAACTTTTTACCCTGTATTTCGAACGTTGCCTTTTGAGGAATAAGAACAGCAGAATCTACCGAACGAGGAATTTTAACTACACCACTGCTTCCACTCCTTACCACATTACCAGGGTTGGGAAAGGTGGCTCTTACGCTTACTGAACCCGTTTCTGTGTTAATTAATCCGCTGGCGGTTTCAATTCTACCCTTTTGAGGAAACTCAGTTCCGGTAGAAAGGATTAATGAGACAGGTGGAATGTTTGCTAATCTTTGCTTTAAAGTAGTTCCGGGGCTGCTCTTTGCACTTTCAAGTGCCCGCTTTTCATTGATTGAAAAATATGCATAAATATTTCCAATGTTAGATACAGTAGTTAACGGTTGCGCAGTATTACTGCTAACCAGGCTACCTATTTTGTAAGGTATTGTGCCGACAACACCGTTGACTGGACTGGTAATAGACGTATAACCTAAATTAGTTCGTGCATTTGACAATGTCGCCCTGGCTTGTGCAAGTTCAGCTTGCCTGGCCTGCACTGTGTATTGCGCAGACTCCAATTCATACTTGCTGATGATATCTTTCTCTACCAGCGGCCGCACTTTATTCACCTGCATACGGGCAGCATCTACGTTAGCCTGGGCAATTTTTATATCAGCCTGCGCTGTTCTTACCTGCTGCTCATATTGTGGCGCGCTAATGCGAAACAAAGGCTGACCACGTCTTACAGTGGCTCCTTCATCTACATAAATCATTTCAATGTAACCATCAATTTTCGGGCGGATCTCAATGTTTTGCTGACCTTGTATAGTGGCAGGAAATTCTGTAAACAATGTAGTAGAATGTGGTGTAATCGTCAACACAGGATAGTCTTTTACCTGGTTTGCCTGCGCCCCTCCAGGTCCCGCCGCACCACCCGCTTTTTGATCTTTGTTACCCCCGCAGGATTGTAAAAAGATGAGTATTGCTAATAACGCAAAGCAATGTAGTTGCACTCTTTTTCTCATAATAATTATTGATTAACGTATCTTTTGGTATCTTATATTTTTTCAGCCACGTTTAGATGCTTGTTTTCGCGTTGCATTAAAAGCTTTAATTTTTAAACAGCATCGACACGATACTTTTTTTACGCTCGGTTAAAAGTTTATTATAAGCTGCATCAGTCAGATCAAACATCTTCAGATAAATCGGTCTGGCAACAAACGGATAAGCCATCAAAGCAAACAAATTGATGAAAAAATTTATTGGTTTCATTTCAGCAATGTGGCCATTATCCATCTCCCGTTGAATTTCTTTTAAAAAATTTTTAAGACGTTCCTTACCACCCGGCAACCCGGTAAACAGCTCCTCGTATTTTGCAGGTTCCTGATTTAACTGAAGTGCGATAAACGTTTCGAGGTAAGGAAATTTTATTAATTCATCATAAAATACACTCACAAGATTATCTATTTTTTGTTTAAATGCCAGCTGTGAACCAAGAACTTCGTGTAAACGCTCTCTCAATTCTGTCAGCGCCTCTTTAAAAACCATATTAAACAAAACATCTCTCGACCTGAAATAGTAGTGGAGCAGTGTTCTGTTAACTCCTGCTGCATCTGCAATGTCCTGTGTCGTGGCAAACATATTTCCTTCAGTTAAAAAAATACGTTTAGCAGTTTCCTTAATTAGTTGTTCTGTTTTACAGTCTTTTACCGGCATTTACAGGTTTGTTTGACAAAATTGTTAAACAAAGATAATAGGAGTTAGTTTAATAAAAAGCAAAAAAACAGGAGTAGTCTTAGAAAACGATGCTACCCAAATTCTTGTTCAGTCCTGGCCGATCGTTAGTCCAATCTACGGTTCGAAGATATTTTATGTTACAAGCCGTAGGAATGCTATTGTTCATCGTTGCGACGCAGTACGTTCATCTTTTGCAACTTTATGCTGCTTTTTAAAAAACAAAATGTAGCACGCAATCGTAAAACCAAACACCAAAAGGAGCGGTTAGGATATTGCTCTGTGCTTTATTTCCATTTTTGCAGTTAGCTCAACGTCTAAAACTTCATTGATTGCCTCCTTCACTTCATCTACACTTACATCTGCAACCATTGATGTATTGTGTGTACAATCGCTTTGTGTTTCATTAAATTTAAACGACGATAAACCACAGTGCGGGCAGGTCAATGTCCATGAAAGCAGGTTACGGTTGAGGGTTGTAGTCATGGGAGCGGCATTGATGATGTTAGCGCACCAAAATATACCAATGGAAGGTTTTTGCAATGCTCTGGCAACATGCAAAGGACCGGTGTCATTCGAAATAATGATATCAGAGAAAGATAATAAGCCGGTGGTTCCACCCAGCGAAAGCCTATTCGAAATATCCTGCACTGATGCCTTGTATAACATGTTGTTTATGACTACATCTACAATTTCCCGCTCCCATGCAAGACCTGTAATGCAAACATGGTAACCAAGTTCTGTTAGATGATCTGCTATTTTCGCAAAGTTTTGCCCTGGCCATCGTCTCCTTACGTCACTGGCGCCCGGATGAATTATTGCTATAGGCTTCTCTTCAGGATTATTGATTACAGACTTTGCTTCAATGATATCGTCGTCTATGACAGCTACATGCGGGTGTATGTTTTTAGTCTTTGCGCCTACTCTGCCAACCACTTCAAGATATCGCATAGTCTCGTTGAAGTAATAGACGTAAGGAACGTTTATGTCAAGTGAAGCAGCGTCTGGTGTTTTAAGACCAACCGTGGTTTTAGCACCCAATCTTAAAAGAAAAGGATTCGAGTTTCGTCCACCACCATGTAGTTGAAAAGCAAGATCAAAATGTTCTTTTTGCATTTCACGGAAAAAGGTTGATAAAACGTCGTTATCAGGCAGGTACCCATCCCTTTCACTAATTCCCGGGTACAACGGAACTACTACTACCCGATCAACCGGTCCCGGCCGGGATGCTAAATATTCCTGGTGCCATTGCCTTCCTAATAACACTATCTCTGCTTCCGGAAAGGTTTCTCTCAGCGCCTGCAGTGCAGGTAAAACAAAAATATAATCCCCAAGCGCATTCGCTCTTAATACTGCAATTTTTTTAACCATAAAAGTTACTTTACCAGTGCGTTCTGCACCTGACCACTTTACTACATTTTCTTTCTGAAATAGGAACTTATCGTTCGGTTAGCCCTTTTTCATGACAAGTAACGTTTGGGTTGTAACTTAAAAAAGATGCCTTGATTATTTTCTACAATATGAAGAAAAGTTTAAATAAGTTTTGTGGAATGGCCTGAGATGCAGGACAATTTTCCTCAGTTTTGAAATTTGCCAATGAAAAGATTGTTTCCTCAGGATGCCCGATCAATTGTTTAGTCCGAACCTCAGTTTAACCGGTTTCATTCCCGATAAAAATTTTTGTATCTAACGTCCCTCCTATGCTTTAGGTGATGAAGGTGGACTTTTATTGTGCACCTTGCCAAAGGGCGGTAAATTATCATTGCCAGTCGTTTATAGTGATGAGGTATGGACTGGCATAGAATACAAGGTTGCTTCTCATCTCATCGTTATGGGAAAAGTGAAGGAAGGTCTGGAAATAGTGCGTACCTGCCGAGATAGATATGATGTCAGAACAAGAAACCCTTTTAAAGAATACGAATGTGGCCACTGGTACGCCTGGGCTGTGAGCAGTTTTGGACTGCTAAACGCACTTACAGGCACACGATATGACGCAGCAGACAGACATTATATGAAGATCCTAAGATAGGCGACTTCACCTGTTTTATCTCGACGGCCACCGGCTTTGGAACAGTTAGTTTTCAAGCAGGGAAAGCTGCGTTGAAAGTCGTTTATGGCAAGATAGATGTGGATAGAACAGCATTACTAAATTCTCCTTCTAATTAAAAAAGCAATGTCTAATGAGCGCCTCTTTTGTAGAGAATTGAAATTTTACAATCCACCGGTTCTTCCGCCATCAACAGGTAGGTTTATTCCGTTGATATAAGCGGCTGCGGGAGAACAAAGGAAGGCAACGGCAGCACCAAACTCAGAAGGCTCTCCTACCCTCTTTGCCGGGATCGATGCTATTGTTCTTTCTAAAATATCATCTTTTGTTAGTCCCTGGTCTGAGGCTTGTTTTGCAAATAAATAATTGAGGCGGTCTGTATTTGTAAAGCCGGGTAAAACATTGTTTACTGTAATGCCAGAATCAGCAATTTCATTAGCGAGCGTTTTTGCCCAGTTGGCAACGGCAGCTCTAACCAGGTTGGAAATACCTAAACCATTTATTGGTTGCTTAACAGAAGTTGACAGGACATTGATAATTCGTCCAAATCCACCTTTTTTCATTCCCGGTACAAGTAGCTGAGCAAGCAAATGACTGCTAATAACGTGCGTTCGAAAAGCCTTTTCAATTTCAGCTGCGTCTGTATCGATCAGTGGGCCGGATGGTGGGCCGCCTGCATTGTTTACGAGTATATGAATTTGATTTCCCTTACCCATAAAAGATTGCACGACTTCTTTAACCAGCTCGGGCATCGACAGGTCTAAAACCAGGAACTGATGTTTTTGTCCCTTTGATGTATCTAACTGTCTAACTACAGAGCGAAGCTTGTCATCGCTGCGGCTTGCGATGACAACGTTTGCGCCTAACAAAGCAAGTTCAGTTGCGCATGCCAGTCCAAGTCCCTGTGATGCTCCGCACACCAGGGCCATTTTATCGTTTAAATCTAGATTCATTCTTAAAATTTATAATCCTCTCTTTCTGGTAAAAAAACATCTAATAATTCACAAGGTGTTATTGCCCTGCCGCCATGGCTGACACGTGGAGGAATAACAGCCACTTTTCCAGGTTCAAGCATCTGCGTTTCACCGTTTACGGTAAGTTCAAATTGGCCTTTTAGCACATTAGCTACCTGTTCGTGTAAATGAGAATGTTCGGGAATTACAGCACCTGCATCAACCGTCCAATACATGTAAGTCATAGTACCAGTGTGAATGGCCCTGCCTTTGTAGCCCGGTAATACTTCTTTTTCAGCTAAAGACCTGACATCAATGAAAGCCATAATATATAATTAATTTCCCTGCAAGATAATAATATGCTTTTGCTTAAATTATGCCAGCTATATTAAAACATAAAAAAGAAAGCCCGACTTGAGAAAGTCAGGGCTTAGGTTATATCAATTGGGTTAGCGTTTTTTGAAAAACTTATTATTTTATTGCCATTCTTAGTTTAGTCAATCTTCACTTTTCTGCTGCCGTTAGTAACGCCGTCCGACGGATTGCGGCGCCGCGTCGCAGTCCGTTCATCCATAAACGATTTTTCATCTGCCGGTCTTTCGTTTCAGTAGCCTCCAACTGTTTTTAACCGACCGGACTGTGATGCCTGCTGATATAGAAAGATAAGGTAGAAGTGAGTGACACAACGGGAGTTCCACATAGAACAACTGCCTGTGCAAAAACAATTCTCTGGTGCGACTTGCAACTTTTCTTCTTTAGTACCTACATTTTTGTAACGAGCTTTTTCTTATCCTTTTACCATTTTCTCGAAATAAACTGCTTTTTTTATCACAATTACTACCATATACATTCCCTTGGTAAGTTGTCTCGTTTCTGGAATTACTATAAAATTTTTGCCTTTTTGAAGTTCAGCGGTTTTTTGCAGCACTAATTTTCCAGAAAGGTCAAGTATAGAAATGTTGGCCTGTTGAGTAGTCAGAGAAACAATTTCAATTGTAGTACTGTTGATTACCGGATTTGGATAAACATTAATAGTAATGGCCTCTTTTTTAATCCTTTTAAAAGAAATCACTTTTGAATAGCTCTTTTGGCCATTCTTATTTATTTGCAAAATCCTGTAATAAATTATGTCTGCATTCAACGAACTTATATCATCGTCGTAATTATAAATTGACGTAGGGGTGTATTTTGGTAAAAACTGGTCGATAGGACTAAAATTTATTCCATCTTTACTTCTTTCCAATACGTAATTTTTTACTTCCGCCTCATTTTCAACTTTCCAGGTTAACCTCGCAATATCTTTCTCGAGAATGCCAGAGAAATCAACTATTGGTAAAGGAAGAATATAACTGGCTCTCCAATCACGGTCACCAGAAGTAAATGAGCGGATCAATTGAACTGATGAACCAGTCGGTACCGGTCCGTTCCAGCCACCATTTGAAGCCATCTGGCTGTTGGTCACATTTAAAAATTTATTGCCCGTAACAAGTGTACCTATGTTAAGCACATCGAATTGATCCAACATTCCGTCGCCGTCTGTATCTGTAGTATTTATATTAGACTGATTGATATTGAAGACTCCTGAGCCTTCATTAATATCCGGTGCACCGTCATTATCTGTGTCTACGTCAATATAGTCGGGGTCTGTGTCATAATCGTGATCGTAAGGCGTAATTCCGTTTCCACCCAAGGTGTTAATGTTGTTATCATATACATCTGCCAGTCCATCATCATCGGTATCTGTGTCAGCAGGAAGTATATAACTGGATGTAGGCTGGCCTTCTACATTATCTGAGATACCATCATCATCACTATCTATATCAAGAAAATTTGGTTGACCGCGTAAGTCTGAATTGTTTAGGCTTAAAGCAGGCATAGAACTGACACTTACAGCCCAGCCATTATTTCTTGCGCCAGAAACCATGCCGTTGCTGCTGGTAACTGCAGCAGGGAAGCCTGCCTCTGTCATATCTGATATGCCATCACCGTCAGCATCAAGATCATATGGATTTGGTTTACCAATACCATCAGCATTTTTGTTGGGGTAACTAGCTGCGCGGCCGTTTCCGATCAGATCGGCACCTGTTTTCAACACCGCACCGGAGAGCTCGTAATCATCTGACAATCCATTAGCATTGGCATCAAAAAATCCATCCACCCTACCATCATTGTTGGCATCAGGTACACATGCTTCTACAATATCTGGTATACCATCATTATCACTATCAACGTCTATTCGGTTTGGAACACCGTCAGTATCAAAATCGGGATCGCCTAAGCCATTTCCCGAACCTGCTGCACCAGTATTGTTACCGTCTACATTTTGAGAAAGGCCATCACCATCAGTATCTGTGTAATTGTCAATGATTCCGTCTCCATCGATATCGGCACCTCCGGCTTCCACTACATCGGGTATCGCGTCGTTATCTGAGTCACTGTCGAGGTAATCCGGCACCCCATCGCCATCCTTATCTAAAATGGCAACACAACCGGCAGAATTAAGCACGCCGTATTTATAGTCCTGGTAATTCAATACTCCATCATTGTCATTATCTGCAGAGGGGTCTGTACCGCCGGGAATACAACCAAAACTGGTAGCACCAACTCCACAAATTTCTACTACATCTGGTATACCATCATTATCGTCATCTATATCAGCGGTATCATCAAGACCATCGCGGTCAACATCCGAAAGAAACCTTATCGCTGCTGATCCTGTGACTGCAGACTCAACCCCTGCGTTGTCCACCGTATAGTAGTCAAGCACAACCTTTTTCGTTCCATCTATTGGATCTATACTTATAACCTGGGTTGGCTGGCCGGTAGCAGTAGCTGGAACCACCACACCTGCTGATGGAAAGCTGCCGCTATTGTAAGCGATCCCATTAATGGTTATTGTAGTTGCATTAACAGGAAAAGCCGAAATGCGGATGCTGGTAATAGTACCGGGAGACGGGTCGCTGCCCACAGATGAATTAATAAATACATTGGCCGGAACGGTAAAGCTTGCTGAAAGACCGGGGTTAATCGTAGTATAGGTTCCACTACCTGCAGTCGGCCGTTGTTCAATTCCAAAATTTACACCCGTAATATTTACATTTCCCGTATTTACAGTAATGGATAAATTAGGTTTTCCAGCTTCAATACCTGTACCTGCAGCGTTATTAGTGCCATACGCTTCGCCTACGCTGACCCAGCCTGCAGGCAGACCTGCAGAAGTAGGTGCTTTTGAGTAAAGAGCAGAATCTCTTGTAGAAAGAACCAACGTATAGTTTTCAAATACGTCAGCAAGAGGAAATGAATATGCGCCGTTTGCATTGTTGACGGTGCTTTTAAATGCAACATTTCCTACACTGTCTACCAGGTAAGCAAATAAAGTAGTACCAGAAGGCGCTCCTATAAGTGATCCGTTAACTAGTCCGTCAGATTTTCCATTTGCATCATGGTATACAGAACCGCTTATTGTGATGCTTTTTTTAGTTATTCCAAAATCAAAAGGATTCATACAAGTTCCACCCGTAGTAGCTGAAAAGGCATGCTGGCTAACTGTTGTAACATAATGCGTGGTGGGAATTGCAGGGCTTCCGATTGATGTAATATAGCAGATTGGATATTTCAAGTAGGTCACGGAAACATTATCAATATACACTGTGTCAGTATTACCTACCCCAGGACTTGTTAAAAACCTGATGTATGTATTTGAAGTTGCATAAGCTGTAATATCCTGATTATAGATGTTAACATACCCGTTATCTTTTTTTCCGTCACCAAGTATTGTGAAAATAGTACCAAACACACTACCATCTTTTGACGCCTGCACTATTATATTATGCCCGGCAGTAAGTGTTGTAGAGGCTCGCCGGTAAGAGAAACTTAAAAAGGCTGCTGATACACCACTTAAGTTAGTAATTCTTGTGGCTGATGCGCTTGGATTTTTTAACCGTAACGCATACCCCCATGCATCTTTTATTATTTCGACGTTTGTGTTGCTAAAAGACTGTGCCGGAGTAACACAAAATCCAACCGATGGATCACCCTTGTCGGTCCACGCTGATGACCACAAGGTATTTCCGTCATTACCTGTAGCACACGTTGTTCCGCCGGCGCCGTTATCAAAATTATCAGCGACTGTTCGTTCGGGGTAAGTGACAAATTGATACGTTCCGGAGTTGTCGACAATAACAGAGTCGCTTATTTCATTAGCATCGATTGCACCATTACAATTTCCATCCGTGTATAAATAGACTTTTGTGCCCGGGAAGCCCGCGCCTCCATCATTGTTAATCCCATCTTTACTCTTGTCTAAAAATACTTGTCCTGATATAATATTTTGGTTAGCTGGAGTGGGACAAAATGCCACTTTGATAAATACAGAAGCAATATCACAGATTACGGGAGATGGAGTAGAGCACAAACTATATTCCAGGGTATCTAATCCGATAAAACCGGGTTCCGGCGTATAGAGAAGCGTTCCATTTGAGTTAACAGATACAGTACCGTGCTTAGGTTGTTGCAGACCAGTAGTGGTAACGGTTGCAGGATCAATGATAGCTAAAAACGCAGCATCATTCTTTATAATAGGAATGGTGACAGGTTTGTTTACAAGTGTATAAGCATAATCATCATTAGAAAATACCAATTTGACAGCACAAAACGGCTGAAGGGTAGTTCCCACATCCCAACTAGGGTTTCCGGGACTTGCAGTAGAGGGATCTTCTCCATATACTGCCGCAATCTTGGTACCATCGCAGGTATATAAGGCTAACCCGCTTTGGTCTCTGTCCGAATCTAATATCCTTTTATAATTCAGCGCATTTACAGTGTATGAAACATCATAGTGCAGGCCACAGGGACTAACTAAAGCTCCATTCTGGATATCACCATTGTACTTTACATAAATAGTGGTATTGCTTACAGGTGTAACCCACAATGGATTATCGTCTCTTGTTCCGTCTGTAGAACCTGGTGCCCAGGCGATAGTTGTAAAGGAAGTCAGCCGGGCTTCGGCTATCAGGTTAAAAGCCCAGTCGTAGGTAGAACCATCATTCTGCCCCGCAGCGCCTGTAAAGCCTGGAGTATAAGAATCCATTATTTCAATGGCGGTAAATGCTTCACGAGTTAAATTCTCAAATTTATAGGCTGCGGTGGCTGAAAGATTTAGCGGAAAACGTTGTACAGTTCTAGCCTGCAGGTTAATGATACCAGTTGTTCCGTTTCCTGCAGACCATTTTATATTGATAGGACGATTTAAGCTATTATATAACATTACAACTGCTGAGTCTGGCGACTTTGTAGTTGGCACCGGTGTATAGTACGTATTGGAATACCAGGACGCAGGAAAAATTGGCACATCACGTGAAGAATAGCCGTCAATGCCACCAAAGTGAAGATCTACACCCACAGGCGCAGTACTTACCAGTGTTGCTCCTGATAAAACGTTCCCATCCACCAGTATTGACTGCCCTTCGCTTAGTGTATCTGTAACTTCGAAAGTTCCGTTATTGTCTTTATCGATGTTGATGATATTATTATCGGATGCAGATCTTACAAACATAGCAGTGTAAGCAAAGTCTTTGCTCGGAAAGTTTTGTCCTGCCGGAATTGTAAATGCCTGTCCAAAATCTGATGTCGCAGTCACATTGGTTTTCATTGCCTGCACACCGATGATTGATGGCTCACCACACACCTGTGTAACTGCAATCTGACCCGAAGAAACAATTTTATCTTTGCCGTCATAAAAAATACTTGACGCCAACCTTGGAAAAGCAGGAACCGTATTATCAAAAACAATACTTCCACCAGCAGGAATAATATCGTCAGAATAGCCGGGAGCTATACCATTGTATGGGTTTCCGTCACCCCAAACCTGTGTTGTGCTTTGTGCCGGATTAAAAATGTCTGATTCATATCCATCTTCCCAATGATCCCAGGTAACAATCATACTTGGATAAGGCATTTTAAGGCTGATGATCGTTCTGATATTATTACTCGGAATTGGTAAATAGGCTGCGGCAGTTGAAGCAATTAATGCTTTACGGACGTCCTCTTCGGGATATGGAATGTAATAAGTGTGGCTTAAATTTGCTTCAGAGCAAGGATCTATGTATAATGGGTTTATAGTAACCACTAAAGTAGCACTTGAACATAGCGGTGTCGGAGACGTACTATCACAAATTTGATAAGTGATCGTATCGTTACCTGAATAAGAACCATTGGGAACATAGACTAACACACCTTTAGAAACGAATACGGTACCATTCTGAGGTTCTATAAGTACTTGCAGTGACGAAACATTAATGTTATTGTTAGGATCATAGTCATTTGCAAGAACATCAACCTGTATTGGTGCACCACCTGCTCCGGTCGCTGAGTCATTTACTGCAACAGGCGGGCAATTAGTACAAAGTGAAAAATTGGTTGATCTTGCTGAGGTAACGGTATTCTCAAAACCTTGCCTTGCCATTGCAGAAAGATTATAGTTCCCCGACGTTCCCGGAGTGCTCCATTCGTACTCATAAATTTGGGTACAGCCTGAAGTGTAGACAATTGCAGGTGTAATATTGCTTCCGGGAGGATTAATGGCTAAATTAAGGTTGGTAATATCATTCACTCCGAATGGATCACTTACAGCAGTTCTAACGTAAACAGTGCTATTGCTCACATTATTAATAACAGACGAACCTCCCGGATAAGGGGTTTTATATACACCGAAGCTATCAATATTTATAAAGCTTGAAACAGGAAAGTCGATTTTGGACGGACTCGTTTTACTGTCATATTCTATTTTAAACCCGACCGTCGGCTCGGTAGTAGAAATCTGAAGTGAGATTGCCTGGCCTGCAGGTATTGTGACATCTGCCGGAAGATTACCTGTAAATTTCAAAATACCGGTAGAACTGTTATAATTTGGGTTGGTGATAGTGATTAGATTCGTTCCACCGTATGAAATGTCTGCAGTAATTGTAGGATTGACAGGCATTGTACCGCTTGCAATACTAACATAATTTGTTACTGTTATTATGCCTGCTTTTATCGTTAAATCTCCACATAAAACAGGATTTTGGGTAAAAGTAGTCGAAGTAACAGTAGAAGCCGGCCTAACGGAAACCCCTGCCATAACCCACGATTTCAAATTGTTATTGCCTGCTAAACTATAAGTAATATTTGCAAAAGAACTGCCTGTTTGGTTTGCCCCTGCACCATTAATGTTCGTTTGAGTAACGCTCCACAAACTTGTACCGCTGGTTGCAGTTAAAGCCCCATTAGCTCCGGCAACGCTAAAAACCTGTTCGTTATTCGCAGATACTACTGGGACAGAAGGATCAGTTTTGTTACCGGATGCAGACGTATATGTATTTAAAGGTGTTACCTGGTCAACGCCCGAATAGGTAGAAACACCAACTACGGCTCCTCCTGTTGCACCAGGGCTGAATGCTACCACCACATTAGCTGTACCAGATGGTGGGTTAACTAATTTATAAATAGCTACTGTTTCGGTTCCGTCATTCTTCATAGGACCAGCCAACTGCAATGAGACACCACCATAACTCACCGATTGAATAGCAGCAGCGTTTGTAGTAGCATAAGAAACGCCTACTAACATGAGCCTGTCTGCTCCGGTTCCTGTTTGGTGAGAAACAGTAACAGAATTACCGCGTCCTGAAAAATTGGAAGTATTATCCAAGGCTACAACACTGGATACGGTTGATAATACCGCGGATTGCGCAGTAGTTGAATCATTGGTATTTTCGGGCTCAATCCTATCCAGGGCCTGGTTAGGATCGGACAGGTAAAGGGGAACCGTAACCTGTAAAGAATTTATATTTACTGTATGGGTCGAAGTTGAAGGGCCATTACAACCCGCAGCACTTGCAGTAATAAGTGAAGTTCCGCTCCAACTTGAAAGATATGTAACTGCACCTGTAGATGTATTAATTGTATTTCCTCCTGCAACACTACCGGCATCCAGGCTATAAGTCATACCCGTACTTGCAGTTGCCGTTGCTGAATAAGTAACTGTTCCTGCCGCCTGTGTTCTCGCCGATGTTGCGCCGATTGAGAATACCGGAATACCTACTGTTGGTGTAATCGTTACCGTGTGAACAGCAGTTGCAGGGCCATTACAGCCTGCCGCAGTTGCTGTGATTTTTGTCGTACCGACCCAGCCGGGAGCATACGTAACTGTACCTGTTGCGGGGTCAATAGTATTATTGGCAGTTATACTGGCAGCATCAAGACTATATGTTATGCCTGTACTGTTAGTAGCTGTAGCAGTATATGTAACTAAACCCGAGGCCTGGCATATCGTAGAGGAAGCACCCTTCGTGAAAACAGGCGTCCCCACTGTGGGTGTAATGGTAATAGTATGTGTACTGGTTACGGGACCGTTACAACCAGCTGCTCTTGCGGTAATAACGGTTGTCCCCTTCCAGCTGGCCGCATAAGTTACTGCTCCTGTACTTGTATTTAAAGTATTACCTCCTGTAGTGCTTGCAGCATCAATGCTATAAGTAATACCGGTAGTATTTGTAGCAGTTGCAGTA